>NZ_JADBTX010000014.1:0-32002 GCF_020245945.1 Microcystis sp. M015S2 | reverse complement strand
GGACGTTCTTTCAGTTCTTCTTTTAATTTTTGAAATTGTTCTTCCTTCAATAAAGGTTCTTTTCCTCTCCGATGTTCCGCACTTTTTTTCTTGAGATTTTTAACTCCTTCTTCTCCTAATTCATTATATCTTTTGAGAATTCTAAAACTATATTGATAATCTAACCCCACAGCTACTGCCGCATTTTTGATTGTCCATCCTAACGATATTTGACCCAATAAGTGCCATCTTTTTGTTTCCACTGAGTCTTGACTGCTCCTGTATCTATCTTTCAGTTCCTCTGAACTTAGATGTTCGGCTAAGTAAGCTTTCTTGGGCATTTTATCTCCTCGTTTTTACTCGTTTTATTATAACAGGATTTAGTATGACAGGCCTTTTAGGTCAGGCCATGTCCCTTTTTCTTGACTTCTAGCTGCTAAGCTGAGAACTTCCCACTGTCCAGTCTGCTAATTTCACACTTTCTTTAGATTTATAGTCATTTCAATTAAGATTGAGAATATAAATGCCAGAGTTCATAAGATTTTCATCGGTCTAGATTGTATCAGACTTATCTGAAATGACTATATCGGCTCAACTGGAATCGAGGTGGATTTAGGGATAGTGGCGATCGAATGGTCGGAACGTTTAACTTTTTTGCCGGAAAATTATCTAGAGATTACTTTACTCGATCGAGGCGAGCAGGGACGACGAGCGCTGCTCAATTTTGTCGGTGGGGACGAAAAAAATAGCGATTCCTGTGGGGTCGCTATCAGCACTTGACTCTTGAAGCAATCAAACTTTAGCGGTAACTTTCCACTTATTCTCTAACTCGTCTTTCTTCTAAAGTTTCTTCAAAGAAACTATTGTAGAGGAAACCCGCAGCCACGGCCCCAACAATGGGAGCAATCCAGAATAACCATAATTGACCAACGAGAGCCATATTACCGCATAAAAGAGCGACACCAGTACTACGAGCGGGATTAACGGAGGTATTGGTCACGGGAATGCTAATTAAGTGAATTAAGGTCAATCCTAAACCAATAGCGATGGGAGCAAAACCGGCTGGAGCGCGTCGATCGGTAGAACCTAAAATGATAATTAAGAACATGAAGGTCAAGACCACTTCCGTGACCAAAGCGGCGAATAAACTGTAACCACCGGGAGAATGTTCTCCGTAACCATTGGTGGCCAGAGGATTGCTGCCTCCCAAAGCGAAACTCGGTTGACCACTGGCAATAATGTAGATAATTACCGCCGCTAAAATCGCCCCTAAAACTTGAGCGATGATGTAGGGAAGTAGTTCCGAACCGGGGAAGCGTTTACCTGCCCAGAGACCGAAGGAAACGGCGGGATTAAAATGTCCCCCCGAAATATGCCCGAAAGCGTAGGCAAGGGTAAGGACGGTTAAACCGAAGGCGAGGGAGACACCGACAAAAGAAATCCCCAGATGGATATTAAAATCAGCACCATCTACGACACTCTTGGCTTTACCCACAAATACTGCCGCTAAAACGGCACTACCGCAACCACCGAGAACCAGCCAAAAGGTCCCGATGAACTCTGCTAGATACTTTTTCATCTCTATATCAAGGTTGAATGATTTTGCTTTCAGGTTATCTCCCATCAAACCGGATTAAACTGTTATAAGATATTAAAAAATAGTTATTTTTTGATCTTCAATTTGCCGTTCTCATGGGGAACCTATCAGCCTTCTGGGGCTAGAATACTAAAAACAATCAGGAATTTCTGATAATTTCACACTTTCTTTAAATTTATCTTCTATCTTGATGTCTGATCGGTTTTGGCAGTGTCTGACCCTTTCCGCCGAGTGCTAATTATGAGATGAGCGATGCAGGAAGAAAAAGCGATATTTAATATCAACAATACTTTCTATAGACCAGAGAGTAAAATCGTCCGAGATTTAGGAGTTTTAGGGGCGGCAATTGTCAAAAAAGAGCGGGGCAGTTTGCGCGTTTTAGAAGTAATGAGCGGCTCTGGTGTGCGAGCGCTCAGGTATTGGTTAGAAAGTGGTGCGGATTGGCTGTGGGTTAATGATGGTAATCCAGAAATTAAGCCAACTTTAGCCGCTAATTTAGAGAGTTTATTACAACAGAAAAAAGGCAAAATAACCTATAAATCTGCTCAAGAAGTTCTCCTAGAATGTTATCTTGAAAAAGACTATTATGATCTAGTTGATATTGATGCTTTTGGTTCCCCTGCATCTCTGTTTAGTGCTATTCCTTTAGCCACTAAAATCGGTGGTTTAATTTATCTAACTAATACCGATGGACGGACGCTGACGGGTCATAATCTGGAAAATAGTTTAGCTAATTATGGAGCCTATGCTCGCAATCATCCAGCTGCCCACGAACAGGGATTAAGATTAATTATCGCCAGTTTGCAATTAGAATCAGCCCGGTTAGGTTTAGGAATTACGCCGATTTTTTCCTTCTTTTTTGGTCAAAGTTATCGGGTGATGGTGCGGTTAACGGCTAATAGACAATTAAATAGTCATAACTACGGTTTTCTCGGTTATTGTCATAGCTGCGGGGAATATCAATCAGTGCCTTGGCCGAAGTTAGGCAAGATAGTTTGTTCTGGGGACGGGCAACCTTTAACCTTAACCGGACCTTTGTGGTTAGGCAGTTTACACGATCGCCTTTATCTAGAAAAAATGGCAGATTTAGCCGATCAATGGCAGTGGAAAAAGGTAGTTAAATTGTTAGAAATAATGAGGGAAGAAAACGATTTTCCTCCCTATTTTTATAGCTTTCGGGAAATTGGTAGAAGGGGCAAATTAGATCTACCCAAAAGGGAAGATTTAATTGCAGCTCTCCTAGAACAAGGTTATCGAGCCGCTGCCACCCATATTAACCCGCAAGCACTGAAAACTAACGCTTCTTTAGCCCAATGTATCGCAATACTCAACGACTAATTAGTTAATACCAATAACTAGAACTTTGTTGGGGTTCAGGGGCAAAAGCTAACCAGTAGGGGAATTGTAAAAGAGCGAAATTCAGCCTTTCTTCGGTATCATCGATGATAATGAGCGGTGAATACTTATCGTCGATTAAACGTTCCGCTTTTTGAATTAAAGCTTCGGGAGACTCAAAGAGAACGATGCCGCGGTCCGGTCCAAAATCGGCGCGGGAAATGCCGAGACAATCTTGGAGGCCGCGCCGCCATTCGCCTAAACGTTCGGGACTATTAGCCAGAACGAGAGAACGGAAGCGATCGCCCTGTAATTCCGCCATAATCGAGATAATTGCCGAAGCGACCAGAATATTCTGGAGACGGCTACCCATACCGCGAATCGTACCCCGGCCCCCCTGTTTAAAGAACCACTGTTGCACCCGTTCGGCGTGAATTGGTTCAAAAGTGCGCCGTAATTGCCAAGGGGGACCGTAATAGTCAGGACGACTGCGATAACGGTCTAAAAGAGTTTGGATGCGCTGATTTTGGTCAGAAAAGCCCTGTCTAGGGGTGGATTGCCCCACTGGTTCCGATTCATAACCCGAACGGTTAGAACGACGGGGTTCTTGCCAATTATCCCGGCCCTGGTTACTGGTACGGGGGGGACGGGGACTTTCTTCGCGATCATCCCGGCCTTGACTGCCACGGGATGGGCGCGGGTTTTCCTCCCGTTCAGTCCGCAGGGGAGGTTCCACGGGTCGGGGGGATTTTTCGGGGGTTTCAAAACGGGGTAATTCCAACTGTTCAGCAGCTGCAGCCAAATCCTGTAAACTGCCCACCAGATAGTCTTTAAATCCCTGAACCCGCACGGCTATGTCCTGGGAGACTCCGGCGAAATTACTCCGCATTTCCTGCCGAATACGCTCACGACGGCGTTCTAACTGTTCGATCGCCAATTCTAAAGCCTGTTTGCGTTGTTCTAGGTCTTTTACGCCTTCCTTGAGCATTCTTTCGATTTGAGCTTTGATATCTCCTAGTTCCTCGGCGATCAAGCGTTCTTTTTCCGCTTTTAACGCCGAGATTTCTGCCGCTAGGCTCTGTTTTTGCCGTTCTAGAGCCTCGATTTCCCCCCGCAGGGGTTGCGCCTGCGCTGTGGGAACTAATTCGCCTTCGGGGGCGGTTTCCGATGGCAGGGGATTCTCTACCGGGCGATCATTCCAGAGATCGTCAAAACTAAATTCTTCGACAGATTCATTGGGTAAGTCTGTCATTTTGTCAAGGGGTAAAACATTAAAATCTTCTGAATTCATCGGCTTTAGAAATGCAGAGCGAACAAAGGGCCAAGGCAGGCAATTAAGACGCTATTAGCCAGATTTTATTTTATCTCAATCTTAGTTCGCTTCTGAGTCGATCGCTTGCGATGCTGCTAAAGGATAGTATTTTTCGAGGCACAGTCTCAGGGTTGCGCTGTCAAAGATAATGGGCAAAAAATGAATGCTGTTAATTTCTTTGAAATAAAATAGGATCGGGACTTTGTTCCAGAAAATCCGCCAATTTTGCCATTCTTGGTAGGGAAAGGAGCGAATTTGTTGCCCAGATAGATAGACATCTAGGGAAGTGGGGGTAAACTGGAGACGAATGCGGGTAGTCTGGAACATCAAGAATAGCCCTAACAGGGAGAAAATTATTCCGAGCCAGACCTGTAAAAAGAGTAAAGGCAGCGATAAAATTACCAAAAACAGGGGAATTCGATAGTTAGGAGCCAGTTCGATCGTTCCTGTTACTTCTTGCGGGGAAATAGTTTTCATCGGTGTCCCTATCGGCAGTCAGCCAAAATATCTTCGCTTCTAGTTTATCGCATTGTTTTTCGAGAAGCGATCGAGATAATCGAGACTTGATCGGCGATGATCTGGTGGTGTCATGGCATCATAGAAGGAGACTTTACCCCCATAGGCGCGCCGGAGATTAAAATCGGTTAAGACCTTAGATCGTTGATCGGCGAGGATCAATTCTTTATTTAAGAGGATTAAATCAGCAAAATGGGTGATAGATTCGCCTAAATCATGGTTAACCACCAGGACAATTTTATTTTCTTGGGCTAACTCACCAAAGATATTAAAAAGAATCCCCTCGGTTTTTTGATCTACCCCAACGAAAGGTTCATCAAAACAGAAAATCTCCGCTTCTTGGGCCAAAGATCTGGCTAAAAAGACTCTTTGCTGTTGTCCCCCCGACAGCTGACCGAGGGGACGATGGCGTAAATCAGCCATTTCCACCCGTTCTAGGGCATTTAAAGCCTGTTGACGACTAATATGGGAAAAAGGGCGAAACCAACCCGTTTTTCTGACTCTCCCCATCATTACCACATCCCAAGCGGTGACGGGATAGGTCCAGTCGATTTGAGATCTTTGGGGAACATAAGCGACTTTATCCAGTTGTTGCTGTAGAGATTGCCCTTGATAGTTAACGGTTCCCTGTTGTACGGGAATTAATCCTAGCATGGCTTTGATCAGGGTACTTTTGCCCGCACCGTTGGGACCGATGATACCTGTTAATCGTCCTGGATGAATTTTCAGGGTGATATCCCGCAGGGCTTCCACGCCGCGATAATATACTCCTAGATGACTAACTGTAATTGTCCTTTGCATAGTTGTTACCCCGAGTCTCCAGTTCTAGCATAACTAAAAATGAGACAATTATGAAGCAACCATGAAAAGATTATGAAAGATAGCCAGGGTGAGATCAATCGCCACTCAGTAAAGCTTCCACGAATTCGTAACTGGAAAAGGGCCGCAGATCCTCGATTCCTTCCCCAGCGCCAACAAAGCGAATCGGTAGGTTAAGCTGACGCGCTACGGCAAGGGCAACACCCCCTTTAGCTGTACCATCGATTTTAGTCAGGATCACGCCGCTTAATTGGGCAGCTTCCGAGAAAACCTCTGCCTGTCGCAGCCCGTTTTGTCCTAAAGTGGCATCGAGAACTAGAAGCGATTCCACCACGGCACTCTCAGCTTTTTTGTCGATAATGCGGCGAATTTTGCTTAATTCTGCCATTAAGTTCTTTTTATTCTGCAATCTTCCCGCCGTATCTACTAAAAGTAATTCTACCTCCCTGGATTTAGCGGCTTCGATGCCATCGTACACCACGGCGGCCGGGTCAGTATTTTTGCCCGGGTTGGCAATTACTTCGACTTGCGATCGCTCTCCCCAAACTTTCACCTGTTCCACGGCGGCAGCGCGAAAGGTGTCGGCAGCGGCGATTATACAACTATAGCCAGATTGTTTAGATAAATGGGCTAATTTGCCGATAGTCGTTGTTTTACCGACTCCGTTAACTCCTGTGAGCATCCAGATATTTAATTTGCCTTTTTCTGGCTCAAAACCGGGGTTGCTATAATTGGCTAAAGGTGCATCTAAAATCTCGCGGATAATTTCTTTGAGATATTCGATCGCTTTTTCGGGGGGCAAAGCTTCCTGTTTTAGCTTATTTTGGAGGGTAGTGATAATATAATCGGTGGCATCTACCCCCACATCGGCCTGAAGCAATAAAGCTTCAATTTCCTCCACCGCATCTTGATTGAGGGGACCCTGACCGACCACGGCCTTAAGCTGATTGACCAAGCTGCGGCGCGTTTTGCCTAAACCCTGACGCAATTTTTTTAACCAGGTGATTTCTTCTTCTGAAACGTCCTCTGCTTGTCGTCCCTGATTGGCTAAAACTTTGGCCGACCAGATAAAATCTTCATCCGGTTCTGTGGGGGTTTCGATGGCGGTTTCTTTAAGAATTTCGAGGCGATCAGATTTTTTCAGCCATGCGGGGGTATTATCCTCGGTTTCTTCTTCTTTAACCGGTTCTTCCTCTTGCAGAGGTTCCGTTTCAGCAATGGATGTTTCAGGGGTTTCGCTCACGACGGCCTCGGCCGTGGCTTTTTTCTCTTGAATATTTTTAAAGGCTTTTTTGGCCCAATCTAAATACTCTTCCTGACTGGTTGCCTCGCTGGGGGTTTCCTCTACGGGTGCGGGGGGTGCTTGTTCTTGTTCGGGTTGGACTTTCTGACGACGGAACCAGTTAAACATAGGAGAAACTAAACATAAAACTATTTATCTAGTTTATTTTAACCTTTGAAGTGAGCAATTTTGATAGTTAGATTTTTAATTGTGGATTTCTCAGCATTTTTTGCTAGAGATTAAGGAAAAAATGATAACCTTGCTCAAGGATAACTTTATCTCTTTTTAGGGAAATGCTGTATCCTAGAAAATAGAATAGGAAGGAGAGTCAAAAATGTTAAGCACTACCGAAACTAAATATTATACTCCCGAAGAATATCTAGCTCTGGAGGAAACGTCCGAGGATAAAAATGAATATCGTCAAGGAGAAATTATCCCAATGGTAGGAGCCACCACTAATCACAATCAGATTTGTCTAAATTTTTGCCGTAATTTTCCCTTAAATATCAATAATCAAGATTATTATACCTACATGGAAACGGTGCGTTTATGGCTGTCAGATTATAGCATTTACACCTATCCCGATGTGATGGTGATTAAAGGTCAACCTCTCTATCAAGGGAATAGTCAATCTAACGTGATCAATCCTTTAATTATTGTCGAAGTTCTCTCTAATTCTACCCAAGCTTATGATCGAGGGGATAAGTTTAAATTCTATCGTTCCTTGCCAACTTTTCAAGAATATATTCTGATCGAACAATCTAGTTATAGTGTAGAACGTTACTATAAACAAAAGGATGAACAATGGTTAATTGATTTCCTCACCGGGGAAAATGCGGTTTTACAATTGGTGTCGGTAGATTGGCAGATTTCTTTGCAAGATTTATATCAAAGAGTCAATTTCGACCTAGCAGAAACCTAAAATTAAGAGAAAGGTGAAAAAGAGTCGCTATCAAGAAAATCATCATCTCATCAGCTTTTTCATAAATAGCTAATCTTTTTTGGTACAATAGAGGGACTACTATATGTTAAATCTATGGAAGCTCTAGATTTTTCTGATCAACTACAATGGACCGCAGAAGCAAAAGCAAAACTGAAAAATATTCCCTATTTTGTTCGTTCCCAAGCGCGTCAAAGGATTTCTGAGATATTGAAAATACACTTTTCCGAGCAACTCAATTGATAACCTTGCTCAAGGATAACTTTGTCTCTTTTTAGAGAAATGCTGTATCCTAGAAAATAGAATAGGAAGGAGAGTCAAAAATGTTAAGCGCTACCGAAACTAAATATTATACTCCCGAAGAATATCTAGCTCTGGAGGAAACGTCCGAAGATAAAAATGAATATCGTCAAGGAGAAATTATCCCAATGGTAGGAGCTACCACTAATCACAATCAGATTGCTGGAAACTTCTATCGAAGATTTCCTCTGACTATCAATAATCAAGATTATTATACCTACATGGAAACGGTGCGTTTATGGCTGTCAGATTATAGCATTTACACCTATCCCGATGTGATGGTGATTAAAGGTCAACCTCTCTATCAAGGTAATAGTCAATCTAACGTGATCAATCCTTTAATTATTGTCGAAGTTCTCTCTAATTCTACCCAAGCTTATGATCGAGGGGATAAGTTTAAATTCTATCGTTCTCTGCCAACTTTTCAAGAATATATTCTGATTGAACAATCTAGTTATAGTGTGGAACGTTACTATAAACAAAAAGATGATCAATGGTTAATTGATTTCGTCATGGGGGAAAATGCGGTTTTACAATTGGTGTCGGTGGATTGGCAGATTTCTTTGCAAGATTTATATCAAAGAGTAAATTTTGACCTAGCAGAAAACTAAAATTAAAAGAAAGGTGAAAAAGACTCGCTGTTAAGAAAATCGTTATCTCAAAATAGCTCATCTTTTTTGGTATAATAGACGGACTACTATATGTTAAATCTATGGACGCTCTAGATTTTTCCGATCAACTACAATGGACTGCAGAAGCAAAAGCAAAACTGAAAAATATTCCCTATTTTGTTCGTTCCCAAGCGCGTCAAAGGATAGAAGAATTAGCTCGTCATGCCGGTTCCGATCGAGTTACCGTGGAAATGGTAGAACAGGCTAGAATAGAATTCGGACAGTAGATTTTTAGCCGCCAATTTGCGACATAGTACGGGTATAAATGCCACTTGATGTGCCAGAATCACGCAGTTTAAAGTTTATTTCTGCTTTCAGTTCCATTAATTCCCGCACTCTTTCCCTGATTTCTGCCGGCGAAATTCCTTGACGGAGGGCAGTTTTTAGGTCAATTTGTCCAGTTTCGTTGAGGAGACAGGGACGCAACCAACCATCGGCCGAGAGACGTAGGCGGTTACAGCGATCGCAGAAACACTCCGACATCTGACTAATAAAGCCAATTGTACCCTTAGCCCCCGGAATTTGAAAAACATCGGCTGGACCATTTCCCCGCACTTGACCCTCATTTAAGCCCCATTTTGCCCGAATTCGCCCCCTTAATTCCTCGCTCGCAATCCAAGCTTTTTCTTGAAATAAATCACCGTTACCGATGGGCATAAACTCGATAAAACGGACGTGCCAACGCTTCTCAATGGTCAAAGCCGCTAAATCTTCCACTTCTGCCTCATTTATCCCCGGAATCACCACCACATTCAATTTTAAGGGGTCAAAACCCACCCTCTGGGCCGCTTGAATACCTGCCCAAGTTTTTTGCCAACGACTCCTGCCGCGATTACCGATAATTTTATCGAAAGTGTCGGGGTCGAGGGAGTCTAAACTGATATTAATCCGTCTTAGTCCGGCTTCATACAACATTTCGGCTAAATTGTCAAGTAAATAGCCATTAGTGGTCAAGGCTAAATCGCTAGTGGCAGATAAAGAGGCGATATCGCGCACAATCTCCACTACTTCGGGATGTAAGAGAGGTTCCCCACCAGTAAGGCGAAATTTGCGGAAACCGAGGGGAATAAAGACATTTTTGACTAAAGTAAGAATTTCCTCCCGGGTGAGTAAATCTTGCGGTCGAACATAGGCCAATTCTGCATCTTCAGGCAGACAATACTGACAGCGAAAGTTACAGCGATCGATTAAACTAATCCTGAGATAGTCAATTTGGTTCATGTTCACGGGCAAATACTGTTATAAAACTTCATGAATTTATCATAACAATTCCGGCTCGATCGATATCTAGACATCGGCTACATCTAGATTTTAGTCTATGATGACAATAGATTTGCTCAATGGCAAGAGCAAATAAAGATTGGTAAGTTTGATAATTTTTCTTGATTGTACTTAACCAAAAAGGTCAGCTAACACCGGCAAGAAATATTAAACAATCCTCTAGATATGGACAAACAGAATACTATCTAAATTGAGCGAGCCAATAATGCTATGATCAAAAATTAATTATCTTGAGATGGTAATTTCTGTGATGTTACCTTTTTTGTTACCCATTGCCCAAACTCCTCCTATTGTAGAAATAATTCGACCGGCGCAGGTGCGTCCTTTACCGAATCAACTAGATCAAGTTCCCGTTTTTAATAGCAATAGTCCCGAATTATTGCTAGGAGAAGGGATTTTGCTTTCGACTTTTACCCCCCAAGAGAAAAGTTTTCCCTCGGCCCATTTAAATTATGCTTTTCAGGGACGCTTTGATATTTTTGCCCACCATATAGCGAGGGGGAGTTTTCCCGATAATTTACGCACCCTTTATCTGGGTATATTACTCCACAATCCCAGTCCTAATCCCGTGACCGTTAAAATTCTGCAAGGGGCCAGTTATTTGAGTCAACCGGATGCAGCTTTTATCGATTTACCTGCACAAGTGGAAAATAATCAGGGGACGGTTTTTGCCGGGCCGGGAAGTCGGGTAATGGGGGATATTTTAATGGGGCAGCGTCAGGATATTTTTCCCGATAGGATTATTATTCCGGCGGGGGAGAGTTTTATGGTCTTAAATGCGGCGATTCCCGTGCGCGATTTGACTCCCCCTTTAAACGGTAGATCCACTTATCTCCGTCTGGAAAGTGACGGTCTTCTCTACGCTGCTAGTTTAGCTCTTTATGCACCTCTAGGCGAAAATGGGCAAGAAAGACCACCAAATCTGACAGAGTGGCAAAATTTGCTGGAAAAAGGCGATTTATCGACTCCGCGGGATCGAGCGCCCACTCCTCCCCATAGTCAAGGACAGATAATTTATGGACGGGTAGCGGGGGTGTCCCAAGGTTCAGCTTGGCCAGCCCGATTGGTCGATCGAGCTTCTTTATGGTTAAATATTCCTGATTCTGGTCAATCTATAGCCTATGGGATTAGCACCCTACCCGGAGGCAAACTGGGAACGGAACAAAATCAAAGTGCTAGTATGTTAGTTCGCTATCCCGATACGGCCTATCAAGCTCATGGTAATTACGGTGTGGAATATCGGTTAAGTTTACCTCTATTTAATCGAAGTAATGAGGCGAAAACAGTGACTATTGCGCTAGAAACACCGATTAAAGAGAATATTATCGGTCAGGGTTTGCGTTTTCTCGATCCGGCTGCCCCACAAGTGTTTTTTCGGGGAACGGTAGCCGTCAATTATAGTGATGATCAAGGACAGGCACAAAGCAGATTTTTCCATCTCGTCCAAAGACGCGGACAAGAGGGGCAATCTTTAGTGACTCTGACTATTCCTCCAGGGGATTGGCATATAGTACAGGTAAATTTTTTGTATCCACCAGATGCGACTCCTCCGCAGGTTTTAACGATTAAGACCGAGTAGAACAAGTTTAAAATTGGCCGTTAACGATCGCAATATTCCATTGACCGTCTTGGTTGGTTTCAAAGGCAATTTGGCGACCATCACCGCTAATGGTGGGATTACGGACGCTTCCCCGCAGGTTAGCGGTTAACAGGGTTGCACGGGACAGGGAACGATCATAAACCATGACATCACTTTTGCCGCGTTCGCTGGAGATATAGGCAATTAAACGACCGTCAGCATTCAGAGATGGCTGATCTTGGCTAGAATCGCCACGATTTAGGTTAGGGAGATTAACTAAGCGCTTTTCTTGCAGATCGAATAAATATATACTACGACGACCGGAGCGATCGGAAGCGAAGGCTAAATAGCGACCATCAGCACTATAACTGGGGAATTGATCGGGAGCAAAACTATTTAAACCACCAGCGGGAACTTGAGGATTGATCAAAAGAGGGGAATTACAGCCACTTATCCCCGATAACAGCCCAAAAGAGGCCAAAAATCGCCCCAGCCAGACAAAAAAAATTTTTTCTTTCATCTTGACTTTTGACCCCAAATGTGCTAGTAACTTTCTTCCTTGCCGACGGTTTTGAGGGTCAGTAGTTGATTGCCTTGACTGAGACTATCGGCGATCGCTTCTCGAATCGGCAGGTCAATAGTGGTTTCAGCGAGGATTTCTTGGGCTTTTTGCCGCAAATCTGCCCCGGTATCGGCATCTACTTGGTCTAGATCGAGTAATTCTTGCGATAGCTGTTCGATCGAATTCGGGTTAGTCATAGCTCAGGCTCCCAACAAGCTTAATTACAATCCCATTGTAAAGAGGGTCTATCCCTAATTGGGGATTTTTTGGCTTTAATTCAGTATTGATAAGCTGTTCGTAATTTAAATTGCTTGTTGAGATCAGGCGGTCGGCAGGAGGCAGGAGATTATTTTTATTTATTCTCCCGACTCCCCTCTCCCCCCGCAACGGCTCGCAGTGGTCTCCCCCCACTCCCCAATTCATAATTCCTCCTCTCCCCACTTCATAATTCATCATTCATAATTCATAATTCCCTCTCTCTCAAAAAAATTTTCCCAGAGGTGCTTGACATAACCCTGATGATGAAGTTACAATCAGAAATGTGGCAAAAATGGGATTGTAGTTCAATTGGTTAGAGCACCGCCCTGTCACGGCGGAAGTTGCGGGTTCGAGCCCCGTCAATCCCGTAAAAATCTAGATTAGAGTCGCCCAGGGCCGGTTAACCTGTGGGCAGTAGGATAAATAAACAAGCTCCTACTGCCTAGATTGGTTCTAATTTACCGATAAACCGGCATTAGCTTGAATATAATCGGGTAATTCAATCTTTACCGGTTGTACCCGCCAGATTTCCTCGCAATATTCCCGAATCGATCGATCGCTAGAGAATTTACCCATGCGGGCTACATTAAGAATTGCTAAACGACTCCAATGTTCTTGATCTTTATAGGCGCTACCGACTCCTTCCTGACAATCGATATAGGATTGATAATCGGCCAGTAACATATAGGGATCATTGTAGATAAGATTATCCACAAGCGGGCGGAATAAACTACTATCACCCCGGCTAAAAAATCCCGAACCAATGAGGTCTAATACTGCCCGCAATTCTTCGTTATGGTAATAGTATTCTTGGGGATTATAACCGGCGGCTTTTTTAGCATAAACCTCCTCGGTTGTCAAGCCAAAAAGAAAGAAATTTTCCGCCCCCACCTCTTCACGAATTTCGATATTTGCCCCATCGAGAGTACCGATAGTTAAGGCCCCATTCATGGAGAATTTCATATTACCAGTTCCCGAAGCTTCTTTCCCGGCGGTGGAAATTTGTTCGGACAAGTCGGCAGCCGGATAAACCCGTTGACCGAAGGTGACATTATAATCGGGTAGGAAAACCACTTTTAACCGTCCTCCAATTGTCGGATCATTATCGATCACTTCTGCCACAGAATTAATCAATTTAATGATTAATTTCGCCATAAAATAACCCGGGGCTGCCTTACCACCAAAAATAAAGGTACGGGGGGTAATATCGAGATTGGGATTATTTTTGAGGCGATGATAGAGACTGACGATATGTAAAACGTTGAGATGTTGCCGTTTATATTCGTGAATGCGTTTTACCTGCACATCAAAGAGGGTACTAGGATCAACTTTAATGCCGACTTTTTTATCGATATAATTGGCTAAATCTGCCTTAATATCGTATTTAATTCGTCGCCAATAGTCTCGAAATCCCCCATCATCCACATAGTTTTCTAAACCGCGTAAATCCTCCAGATGTTTAATCCAATTTTCGCCGATTTTTTCGGTAATCGCAAAAGTCAAGCGGGGATTACTAGAAACTATCCAGCGCCGGGGAGTAACTCCATTGGTTTTGTTGCTAAACTTTTCGGGAAAGAGTTCATAGAAATCGCGCAGAACATCTTTTTTCAGTAATTCTGTATGCAGGGCTGCCACCCCATTAATTGCCTGGGAACCCACACAGGCGAGGTGAGCCATACGGACGTATTTTTCGCCACTTTCATCGATTATAGACAAACGGGACATTTTGCCGTCATCCTGGGGATAAATAATGCGAATTTTATCCAAGAAACGATAGTTAATTTCGTAGATAATTTCCATTAATCGCGGTAAAAGACGACCAAAAATACTCAAAGGCCATTTTTCTAAAGCTTCTGGCAAAAGAGTATGATTGGTATAGGCGAAGGTATTTTGAGTGATAAACCAAGCTTTATCCCAATCGAAATGATGCACATCGATTAACAAGCGCATTAACTCAGCTACCCCGACAGAAGGGTGAGTATCATTCAATTGTACCGACCATTTTTGATGAAAATTATCGAGACTGGGGTTCTCATGTAAGTGAATACGAATCATATCCTGTAGGGAACAGGAAACAAAGAAATATTGCTGTTCTAAACGCAGTTCTTTGCCTTGAATTGGTTCATCATTAGGATAGAGAACTTTACTGATATTTTCCGAGTGAACTTTATTATCCACCGCACCGTAATAATCGCCACGATTAAAGCGACCAAAATCAAAAGATTCACAAGCTTCTGATTTCCAGAGACGCATGGTATTAGCGGTGTTAACTCGATAGCCGAGAATTGGGGTATCGTAGGGAATTCCTTTGACTACATAATCGGGAATCCAATGACTGCGATAATTACCATTTTCGTCGGTATAGGATTCGGTATAACCGCCAAATTTTACCTCTACCGATGATTCTGGTCGGGCAATTTCCCAGGGATTTCCATACTGTAACCACTTATCGGTTATTTCTACCTGCCAACCGTCGTGAATTTCTTGATCAAAGATACCAAATTCGTAGCGAATACCGTAACCAATAGCCGGAATTTCTAGGGTAGAAAGGGAATCCAGATAACAGGCAGCTAAACGACCTAAACCACCATTTCCTAACCCCGGTTCTTCTTCTTGGGCAATTAATTCTTCTAGTTTTAATCCCGATTCGCTTACAGCTTTCTCGACTTGTTTGTAGATGCCGAGATTAATTAAATTATTAGCTAAATGGGGACCGACTAAAAATTCGGCCGAGAGATAACAAACGGTTCTGACATCTTTTTTTAGATAGGTTTGTTGGGTGGTTAACCAGCGCTGCAATAAACGATCGCGGATTGTATAGGCCAGGGCCATATAAAGATCGTTTTTGCTGGCTAATTCCGGTAATTTAGCTTGAATATAGAGTAAATTATCCCTTAAAGCCCGTCGGATAGTTTCTGTGTCTAATCCTGTTCTGTCGTCTTCGATGATAATCGGACAAACAAAAGTTGACTCTGGAGATGGATTCATAGGAGCATTTTTACTGAAGATTTACTGCTCTTAGTCTAAAATAACCCGACCCCAAATTGTATCAAGAAAAGCTTAAATATTGACTAAGATTAAGGTATAGTAATAATAAAGTTAAGGTGATTAAATTTCAGTTACTGATAGGAAGTTAAAATAGGGGAAAGTCTGAGCAATGCGTGCTTTTGTGACGGGTGGAACGGGTTTTATCGGGGCGATAATCTTGGGAAAATTGCCCTCTATACCCCTTGATGGCGTGAAAATGTCAAAACAGTCCATGTACTACGATTCCTCGAAGGCAGTGCAAGAACTAGGCTTACCCCAATCGCCGATTAGACAAGCTTTAGCTGATGCTGTCAATTGGTTTCAAACCCATGGAGACATTACCTATTAAGACTGAGTAGGAAAGGAAAAAGATAGTCTCAATTGTGCTGAGATATTTATCTATTTTTGCGCCCTTAATAATTCATCTAGGAAAACCCGTTCTTGCTAAAATAACTCCAATTTTAAGCGCAATCATCCCCCCAAGAACACTGCCCAACCAGTAAATTAAACCGAAAGTCATGTTTCCCTGCTCTAAAAACTTGTTAACCTCCAAACTATAGGCGGAAAAAGTTGTATAGGAACCACAAAAACCCGTGGCAAGCATCAATCCTAATTCTGGGGCAATTATGCGAATATTTTCCCTAACTATAGTAAAGATATAAGCAATAATTAAACAGCCAGAAACATTAACAAAAAATGTCCCCAAAAATTGCCATTCTTGACCGAAAATACTTTCAACTAATTTCGCAATATAAAAACGACTCAAAGCCCCAAAAATAGCCCCAATCGCCACGAATAAACCATAACGTCCCCTGAAGAAGTTCATGCTGTCTCTCCTGCCCTTCAATAGTCAATAAATTGGAGAATTAAGTAGCTGGTTATAATTAAATTAAAAATGGATTTTAGGTTCGATCCCCCCTTAATCCCCCCTTGATAAGGGGGGCATCTGATAGTTTTTAACGCCTACCTACTTAACCTAGAAAAACTTGGGCAATAGCTGCCCCGATTCTCACGGCAATCAATCCGAAAATGATACTAGCAACGGCAAAAAAAAGACTGAGAAAATTTTGCTGATTGCGCCAGAGAATCAAGATATCTAAACTATAGGTAGAAAAGGTGGTATAAGCCCCTAAAAATCCCGTTCTAACCATTAAATCTAGTTCGTGGGAATAAAAGGTAAACTTGGGTAAAATAGCCCCAAAAAAGCCGATAGCTAGACAGCCAGTTAAATTAATAATAAAGGTTCCATAGGGAAAGCGCAAGCCGAATTTTGCTTTTGTCCATTCGGTAATATGATAACGAGATAACGCACCGGGAACCGCTCCGGCTACAATTGCGAAAACATCGTTCAAATCTGACATTGTTTCTAATTTTTTTGCTATCTTTGCCTAGGCTCTATCATAATTGATGCGGTTATCGATCGCATGGCCTATATTTTCAGGGGTGTTATTGTCGAGGACAACCCTCTGATTTTAAAATAGAGGTATGAAAATTCAACCGCGTAAACGTTTTGGACAACATTGGTTAAAAGATGAATCGATACTCGATCGCATCATCGGCGCTGCTAATTTACAATCAGAGGATCGGGTATTAGAAATCGGACCGGGTACAGGCATTTTAACCCGTCGTCTTCTCGATGGAGCTCAATTGGTTGTCGCTGTAGAAATCGATCGAGATCTATGGACAATTTTAAATAAAAAATTCGGCCAACAAGATAACTTTGATCTCATCCCGGGCGACTTTCTTAGCCTTAAACCGGAGCAACTGCCGCCAGTTAATAAAGTAGTGGCTAATATCCCCTATAATATCACCGGTCCGATCCTAGAAAAGCTGCTCGGTTCGATCGCCCATCCCTTCACCCCCCCGTACCAGAGTATTACCCTCTTAGTCCAGAAAGAAGTCGCCGAAAGATTAGTCGCTGTCCCCTCCACCAAAGCTTACAGCGCTTTGAGCGTCCGCATTCAATACCTTGCCGATTGTCAATGGATTTGTGATGTACCCCGGCGGGCCTTTTCGCCACCTCCCCAGGTGGATTCGGCGGTAATTCAGCTTTTACCTCGTGTTTTGCCGAATAATGTCAGTAATGCTGCCTTTTTGTCCACTTTAATTAGCTGGGGTTTTGCCAACCGGCGCAAAATGTTACGCAATAATCTAAAAAATTGTCTGGATAGCGATCGATTAAGCCAAATCCTGACACAATTAGAAATTAATCCCCTCGCTCGCGCCGAAGATCTCAGTTTATCGCAATGGATTGACTTGGCGGAAAAATTAGGTCAATTGCCAAAATTTTAGATTTTTTTCCTTGACAAATGCACAGTTATACCCTTCTAGCCCCCGCTAAAATTAATTTATATCTAGAAATCGTTGGCGATCGCCCTGATGGTTTCCACGAGTTAGTCATGGTGATGCAGACGGTGGCATTATGCGATCGCATCACTCTCCGGCCCAACGGATTGCAGGAATTCCGTCTCTTTTGCCATCATCCCCTCGTCCCCCAAGATAGCAGTAATCTCGCCCATCGGGCTGCCACTTTGATGGCGAGGGAATTCCCCCGCATCTTTGCTAATTACGGCGGCATCGATATCAGCATCGACAAATATATTCCCGTGGCTGCCGGTTTAGCGGGGGGGTCCACCAACGCGGCGGCGGTGTTAGTCGGTATCGATTTAATCTGGGAATTAGGCTTAACCCGTCCGGAATTAGAAACTTTAGCGGCAAGATTGGGCTCCGATACTTCCTTTTGTGTGACAGGAGGAACGGTTATCTGTACGGGAAGGGGAGAAATTCTCGATCCTATCGCTCCTCTGACCGGATTATGGGTGATTTTAGCCAAATACGATCATTTATCCGTTTCTACACCCTGGGCCTACCAAAGCTATCGGCAAAAATTTCAGGATACCTATCTGTCTTCTCCAGAGGAATTTCATCACCGTCGTCAGCAGGTGAGTTCCGGGGCTTTGGTACAAGCGATCGCCCAGAAAAAACCGGCCGCTATCGGCAAATTTATCCACAATGACCTCGAAAAGGTGGTTTTACCCGAATTTCCCCTCGTAGCCGAGTTAAGACAGGTTCTAGGGGATTTAGGCGGCTTGGGAACGATGATGTCAGGCTCTGGTCCAACGGTTTTTACTCTCTGTTCATCTCAGGAAGTGGCGGAAACTATTGTTAAAGAGGCCCGGGAAATTCTCGTCGCTCCCGATCTACAATTTTGGATAGCCCCAATCACCGATACAGGCATTCAAGTGACTTGAAAAAATGATAATTAACCGCCTTCACCAAGATAACCAAACTCGCGGAATAATTGCCTCTCTATCGCTCATTTCTCGCCTTAAAATTTGCCAAACCTGCTGAAACCATTGTCGCACTTCACCGCTAGAATTACCCCGATAACGACATAAAAGACCATCTCCTAAAGTGCTAGTAACTCCCCTCTCTCCTTCTAGGGAAAAATCTCTCACTTTCTCAATTAAATTTCTTCCCACTGGTTGACCGATATAAACCAATGTACCGATCAGGGCGCTATCATTTAAACCGGAAAATCCCTCGATCATTTTACCACCCAACAGGAAGGAGCGATCAAGCCACAAAGGTTCTCCTGATCGCCAAATTTCCCAATTAGAATGCCATTCTCCCGCTAAAAATTTCTCGCCTCGCGCACTACGACCAAAACGGGTAATTTCCCATCCCAACCAACTGCTATTTTCCCCTAAATCCACTCGCAAATGTTGGCGAAATGCTGCACCATTAAAGATAATTGTTTCTTGAGGTAGCCATTCTAAACTGGCATTGTCATCGATTTTAATCTCGATGAATTGCTGGGCTATCTGACCATTACTCTGGTAAACTTTTCCAGCAGAAGCAGTGGTAATCAGGGCATTAGTAGCGGCTTGGAGATGAATTTTTTGTCGCAGAACATCACCACCAACTATTCCCCCCGCCGTGTGTAAAATCACCGTATGACAAAGGTTTTTTCCTTCGGGATAAAAGGGTCTTTGTACTTTTAAAGGGGCGGTAGCATAGACGTGATTAATCTGGGTTGCGAGATTTTTTTGCGTGTAAATTAGTTCTAGGTTTCCCTGCCACATTATTTATTGATCCTCAGTCATGGTTTCTAGAAATTGCCGATAATTTTCAGGACTGAGATTAATTTTAACTTCTATTTGCTGTTCTTTATCCCTGAACAGTAAAATATATTCACTTTCCGCTTTTTTGCCGACTAGGAGAGGATTTTTTAGCTCGAATTTTTGATAAACTAGATGTGGTTTCGTCACCCGAATAACTAAACTAGCTTGGGATTGGGGATAAATGTATAATCGCTCCTGTTCCCGATCTAAAATTAATTGTTTAGGTGTCATGCTTCTTTCGTCAGCAAAAGTAGATTTATGCCAATAGAGGGTAATCCCCCGAATTTGGGGCATTTGAATGCTAAATTTTTCATCAAAACCTTGCTGCTCCCAATTAATATCTTCCAGAGAGCCAGTATCGGGAATTAAACGCTGTTGCCAGAAGACTTCCTTAAGATTTAAATCTTGCCACCATTGGCTAATAATTTGGAAATTCTCCAGATTATCGGGGTTGGGATTGGCACTTTGCCAGAGGAGAGAAGTAAGCATTTTGGGGGAATTTTTGCGCTGGGAAAATCAGGTTAATAGTCTTCGCTGGAGTTAAGGGATCATTAATCTCAATTATCATCGATTCTCGAGCTGCCGATCAGTCCATAATATTAACTCTTGATCGCATTTTTATTTTATCCTAAATTATCGAGGGAAAAACTGCTAAAAGTGGTCTTCATCTGCGATCGCCAGCCACCAGCCCAGAAAACTGAGGGAAGATCAGATAGATTGGATATAATTAACTAATAAAGCCCTGTATAGTCCCAAAAACTAGAATTGTTTTAATATGAACCAGCCTAGACTATTATCTTTTACCCTCGATGGTTGGGGTGTGCTAGGTGGTCCAGTTTCCCTATCCCTAGTTAACCAAGTTGGGGTATTAGTGGGGAGAAACGGTGCGGGGAAATCCGCTATCCTAGAAGGATTTGAAGCCATCTCATCCTGTGCTATCGGTAGATCGATCGGCTCTCGGATGATTGATAGTGATAGCATTCCCTCAATTTTGCAGGTTGAAATTCTAACACCGACTAACCGGCGCTTAGGATACAGGTATGAGCTAATCATCCCCTTTTCTATGGACGATCTAGATACAGACATAGATGATACCACTAACGATAATTCCTTGGAAAATTCCTTTTCTTGGAATGATTCTTGTCAGTATATTGATGGAGATCAAGAACTTCTCTGGAAAACCGAATTTGGACTAACAAGCTTTAATAATAATGGTGAGCCAATATTTGCTATTCTTGGCAATACTACCTCGCTGCGACAGTCAAATATACCTGGAAATTCATCGCTAAATTTACCTCCAGAAATGCAGTGGGTTTATGCTATTTTAAAAGGGATTCGTCTTCTTGGCAAAGCTCCTATCCGTCGCACATCAAGACGACAGCCTTCTTTATTAAAGGTGACAAGTAAGAAGATTTCTGCCAGTCGATTTGATCTAGCAGATACTCTAGCTCGGAGAATATTTCGTTGGGTGGGTACGGATGATTTTGATGAACTAGAAAATGTTTGTCAACGAATAAGACTTGCCAAGAAAATCACTGTGCAGAAGTTCGTTTTGAGTGAGCATTCTGGACAGACAGGCCAGGATAAAGACGAAGAGTACATCGCTTCAGTATTATTAGATGGAGTCAATATTGGATTACTCTCCGATGGCACCTTGCGAGTTTTATCAATTCTGATCGAAATAATTGCTCACTATCCTAATGCAACAACCATAATTGAGGAGCCAGAAACACAAATACATCCCGCAATGTTAGCAAAATTATTAAATGAAATTAAATCCTATACTTGGGCTGAAAATTTAATTATATCAACTCATTCACCACAAGTAGTAGCTTGGACAAAGCCAGAAAATATTAGCTTAGTTTATCGTAACCAGGGACGGACAAGTGTTAGGAAACTAGAAGAAGGAGAGATTGAAAAAGTTGTCGAGTACCTCTGTGAAGAAGGAGATTTAGGAGACTGGATTTACAGTGGTATTCTCGATGAGTAGTAACTTGATCGCCATAATTGCCGAAGATGAGACGGACTGCGATGTGTTTCGTCAAATTATCCATCGCGTGCTGGGGACAAATACTAGGACAAAATCTTGGGCATCTAAATCCTCTAGTACATTAAAGAGAAAACTGTCAGCAAAACTTAAAGTGATGACAAGGGAAGGATGTGATGCTTTTATCATTGTTCATGATTTAGATCGTAATCCCAAGAATAACTCTCTTAACGATGAAAAACAATTGCGAGATCACTTAGAATTAAGCTGTTCTAATATTAATGGTATCAGGAAATATATCTGCATACCAATAGAAGAACTAGAGGCTTGGTTTTGGTCTGATCCAGAAGTTGTTAAATATGTGGGACGAGGCAAGGGAAAAGCTCACCCAAACCCTCACCTAATTATCAAACCGAAAGAAGAATTGATCAAATTGTCAATCGGTGAAAATAGAAAACCCCGTTATAGTACCAACATGAATCTTGAACTAGCCCAAAAGCTAAATTTAGAACTTTGTGCCACTTGTTGTCCTTCTTTTAAAGATCTTCTCGACTTTCTGCAATCTCTGTCAAGAGGATAGCAAACCATTAACCCGTCCATCCCAGCCAAGGTATCTGCGATCACTACTGACTTGGCACTGTTCTAAACCCCAAAAAAGAGGGATTTTATGGTAAAATAGTCCTACAAATGGGCATATTCTGCACATCAAAAGGGTAAAAACCCGACTTTTAGCGAATTTAATCACAAAAACGCTTTTTTTGCCTTGTTATTGGAGTTAACCCCCCTATGACCGCCGCCCAGGATCATGTCGTCCCCACAGACTTAAGCAATGAAATGTCCCGTTCCTATCTAGAATACGCCATGAGCGTCATCGTCGGGCGCGCCTTGCCCGACGCTAGGGACGGACTGAAACCCGTACACCGGCGCATTCTTTATGCGATGTACGAACTAGGATTAACCCCCGATCGCCCCTTCCGCAAATGCGCTAGAGTCGTCGGGGAAGTATTAGGAAAATACCATCCCCACGGGGATACTGCTGTTTACGATGCTCTCGTCCGCATGGCCCAGGATTTCTCCATGCGCGATCCCCTGATTAACGGTCATGGTAACTTCGGATCGATCGATAACGATCCCCCGGCGGCCATGCGTTATACCGAGTGTCGTCTGCACACCCTGGCCACCAACGCCCTACTACAGGATATCGAGTCAGAAACGGTCGATTTTGCCGATAACTTCGATGGTTCCCAACAGGAACCCGTGGTTTTACCCTCTAGAGTCCCGCAACTGCTAATTAATGGCTCATCCGGCATCGCCGTCGGTATGGCCACCAATATCCCCCCCCACAACCTGGCCGAGATTATCGATGGAACCGTTGCCCTCATCCATAACCCCGATCTCACCGATACGGAATTACAGCGTTATATCCCGGGGCCGGACTTTCCCACCGGGGGGCATATCCTTGGCAGAGACGGCATTCAGGAAGCTTACACCACCGGCCGCGGTTCCATTACTCTGCGGGGAGTCGCTACCATTGAAACTATCGAACAAAGGGGAAGACCCGATCGAGATGCGATTATTATCACCGAACTGCCCTATCAAACCAATAAAGCGGCATTAATCGAAAAAATCGCCGATTTGGTCAACGATCGCAAAATAGACGGTATTTCCGATGTGCGGGACGAAAGCGATCGCGACGGCATCCGGGTGGTGATCGAACTGAAACGGGATGCCTATCCTCGCGTCGTCCTCAACAATCTTTATAAACAAACGCCCCTCCAGTCGAATTTTGGGGCAAATATGTTGGCATTAGTCGATAACGAACCGAGATTACTGACTTTAAGGGAGTTTCTCCGCGTTTTCCTCGATTTTCGGGTAGAAGTGATCACCCGTCGTACCCGTTATGAACTCCGCAAGGCCGAGGAAAGGGATCATATCCTTCAGGGTTTACTAATTGCCCTCGCTAGTCTCGATGCAGTCATTGCCCTGATTCGCAGTGCTGCCGACACAGCTAGTGCAAAAGAGGGATTAGTGCAGAATTTTGGTCTTTCAGAGGTGCAAGCGGACGCAATCCTACAAATGCAGCTGCGACGGTTAACCGCCCTAGAATCGGAGAAAATTCAGCAAGAACACGGGGAATTACTGACAAAAATCGGCGATCTTCAGGATATTTTAGCCAAAAAAGAACGGATCGACAGCATTATCGAGGAAGAACTGCAACAGATCAAAACGATTCACGCTACCCCCCGTCGCACTCATATTGAACAACGGGAAGGAGAAATCGCCGAAACTGACCTGATTGCCAACGAACAGGCCTTAATTCTCGTCACCGAACAGGGTTACATCAAAAGAATGCCCGTTAATACCTTTGAGTCCCAAAATCGGGCAACAAGGGGCAAAGCTGGGGCAAAAATGAAAGAAGACGACGGCATCGATCACTTTATCACCTGCCGCGATCACGATAGCGTCCTCTTTTTCACCGATCGCGGGGTTGTCTATAGTCTCAATGCCTATCATATCCCCACCGGTTCGCGTACCGCTCGCGGGGTTCCCATCGTGCAACTGTTAGAGATTCCCAAAGGGGAGAAAATCACCTCGGTGGTGGCAGTCAGCGAGTTCAGCGAGGATAATTACCTGATTATGCTCACACAAAAGGGATTTATCAAGAAAACCGCCCTCGCTGCCTTTAGTAATATTCGATCGAACGGTTTAATCGCCATTTCTCTCGAAGACGGTGATCAACTCCGTTGGGTTCGCTTGGCCAAAGAGGAAGACAGCGTCATTATCGGTTCTCGTCAGGGGATGGCAATTCATTTTAAGGCCGATAGTCAACAATTGCGCTCCTTGGGCAGGGCAACTAAAGGCGTAAAATCGATGAAATTGCGCTCAGGTGACGAATTAATTAGTATGGACATCCTGCCTAGTCAAATTGTCGCCCAAATCGCTGAATCTAACCAAGAAGAAACCGAGGACGAAAGCGAAGAAATTAACCCCGAAGTGGCTAATAATGGCCCCTGGGTGTTAGCGATTACCATGGCAGGACTAGGAAAACGGGTTCCCGTTACCCTCCTCCGGCTGCAAAATCGGGCGGGATTAGGAGTCAGAGTGATTAAATTCCGCAAAAAGAACGATAAATTAGCGGCTCTGCACGTTGTTAACCCCAACGAGGAATTTATGATTATCACCGAACGGGGTATTATTATCCGTCAATCCGTCGATGCTATTACTCCCCAATCCCGATCGGCCGGAGGCATCCGGGTACAAAAACTCGATGAGGACGATGCGATCGCTGCTGTCGCCCTAGTTCCCCCTAGTGATGGGTCGGAATCTGAAGACATTTAGGGTTTACTGAAAAAGTGACCTGTGGGGTGGTCACTGCGTGCGCGTTGCGGGGGGAAGTGGGGAAGTGGGGAACTGGGGAAATTGAACTAAAACCCCAAAACCCCAACCCCCAACACCTAAAACCTTCCTGCTGCCTTCGTTAAAATTTGGGATTAAAACTGGAAAAAGTGCATTAATTGGGAGATTTCCTGAGCGTCTAGGGATAAACGCCCTTTAAAATCCACAATATTCTTAAATAATCCCTGTTCTTCTCTGCTTTTAATAATGGCAGCTGCCAAATTATCGCTGATTAGGGGCAGGGTGGTTAACTGCTCGATCGAGGCAGTGTTAGGATTGATTTTAGGGGGTGCGAGGTGACTTTCGGGATTATAATAGGCAAATTCTAGAATCGGTTCCCAAGCTTTCAATCTAGCCACAGGAACACTCAAAGCAGCCGCTAGATCTTCGAGACAAAGCAATTCTACCCCCATACCCAGCAATTCCACCAACATCCGCGCTTGATGGATGGATATCCCCGGCAATCGCAGCCAATCATCCACACCCGCTTGACTGACATTAATTTTAATGCCCAATTGTGCCGCCATAGCGATCTCATCAAGGGAACGAAAGCGATAATAGGGATCATTGCTAATTTTGGCTTTTAAAGGGTTAAAAGTGCGTCCTAACCAGTTTTGCGGTGTCATTATAGTAGTTGTCGCCGTTTTTCTTCAAATTCGTACTCAGAAATTAATCCTTCTTGCCGGAGGCGCTCTAATTCCCTTAAAGCTGCCCCGATCGCCTCTACTTGTTTAGGCTCTAAACTGGGGACAGTGGCAGCAGCGGTGGCAGTGGGAAAATAGTTAGCGAAAAATTGGTTATCTTGGATTAAATACCACACTGCATCGATCGCGCAAGCTACCCGGGGAATCGGAGTTTGCCAAAGCAGAAGATAAATAATTCCCCAGAGAGGTTGACCGAGATAGAATTTATGAATACCGGCGATAGGAAAGGGTAAAGCGAGAATACTACCGATAAAAGCCAGAAAAATCGCTAATTTACGGCTTTTGGGCTTACTTAATAATTTTTCCACCAGAACCATGCGACCTGTTCGAGATTGATTTTAGCCTGATCTGAACTTTCCATTCTAAAATACTCTTTGGTTCTAACATAGGGATAAGCGATGACTACCAGAATCAAGGAAATCTTTCAGACAGGACAACCGGATCAATCCGTCACCGTGCAGGGTTGGGTGAGAACAAAACGAGAATTAAAAGAATTTACTTTCCTGGAAGTTAATGATGGCTCATCCCTGGCCAACTTACAAGTTATCCTCGAACCGACTTTACCCGATTACGAAAATGTACTAAAGGCAATTAGTACAGGAGCGGCGATCGCTGTTTCGGGAAATTTGGTTCCTTCCCCGGGTAAAGGGCAAAATATCGAGTTAAAAGCGGCCGAAATCACCCTTTATGGTGACTGTCCTGCGGATTATCCCCTACAAAAGAAACGTCATTCCTTTGAATTCCTAAGAACCATTGCCCATCTGCGAGCAAGAACCAACACACTAGGAGCAGTAATGCGGGTTAGAAACGCTTGCGCTACCGCTATCCACACTTTTTTCCAAGAAAAGGGCTTTATTTGGGTACATACTCCCATTATTACCGCTAACGACTGCGAAGGTGCGGGAGAATTATTTACTGTCACCAGTTTAGATTTAAAAAAACCCGCCAATTTTGCCGAGGATTTCTTTGGTAAACGGGCCTATTTAACCGTCAGTGGACAATTACAAGCGGAAGTAATGGCCATGGCTTTATCTAATGTTTACACTTTTGGCCCGACTTTTCGCGCCGAAAATTCTAATACTTCCCGTCATCTGGCCGAGTTTTGGATGGTGGAACCGGAAATGGCTTTTTGTGACTTGGAAGGAGATCAGGATTTAGCTGAAGCTTTTCTGAAATATATCTTTAAATTCGTTTTAGAAAATTGTCCCGAAGATTTGCAGTTTTTTAACGAACGTATCGATAAAACGGTGTTAAGTACGGCCGAGAATATCGTTAATAGTGAGTTTGGCCGGATTACCTACAGCGAAGCGATCGAGTTATTAGAAAAAGCTGATCGTCAGTTCGAGTTTCCAGTAGAATGGGGCGTAGATCTACAGTCAGAACACGAACGTTATCTAGCGGAGGAACTATTTAAAAAACCCGTGATTGTCACCAATTATCCCAAGACAATCAAAGCTTTTTATATGCGTCTAGATGACAATAATAAAACTGTTTCCGCTATGGATATTTTAGCGCCCAAGATCGGCGAAATTATCGGCGGTTCCCAACGGGAAGAACGATTAGATGTATTAATCCAAAGAATGCAGGAACAGGGAATGAATCCCGATGATTTGTGGTGGTATTTAGACCTGCGTCGCTACGGTTCCGTTCCCCACGCCGGTTTTGGTTTAGGATTCGAGCGTCTGGTACAATTCATGACGGGAATGACCAATATTCGCGATGTGATTCCTTTCCCCCGTACCCCTTTAAGTGCCGACTTTTAGAATGATGTCTAGGATCGACGGGAGAAAGGAGGAATGTAGATATTTATTAAATTGTAGCTTAGGCTACAGACTTGGAGTAGAAAATGTTTGTTGTTTCACTGTCCCCCTCTACGTTCTTTGTCCCCTTTCTCCTGTAACAGTTCTTAATGGGTTTGTCTGAGTTTAGCCTGATTGATAATGATAACGAGCTTGTAAAAAATAAACCTTATTTCCTGTGACTTTATAAACCAAACGATGCTCTAAGTCGATCCGTCGTGACCAAGTGTCGGCAGCAATATACTTAAGAGGTTCGGGTTTACCCAATCCTGTAAACGGATCGCCATCCAAAATATCTGCCACTAAGTCTAAAATTTTATCGCCTTTTTTCGGTTCGTTCCGATACCACCAAGCTAAATCTGCTTTGAAATCAGGACTAAAAACGGGCAAATAACCATGAATAGGACTGTTTTGAGGTTTATCTGGCTTATTTTCTCTTTTAGGACTCAATTCCTAACTCCTCTTTCAATTCAGCTAATGTTTGAGGAGTTGCATCTTCTGTCTGGGTCCATGCTAAAGAGCGAAATAAGCGCTGGGCATTTTCTGGCGATCGCAATAAATAAACACACTCTAATAAACTGGAAAGCTCATCTTCAGCAATTAAGGCCACATTTTTCTGATTGCGACGCTTAATGACGATAATTTGGGATTCGTCACACACCTGATCTAAGAGACTAGCTAAATTCATTCTCGCCTGAGAGTAAGTGGTTTCTTTGCTTAACATGATTTTTAGGGGATACTTGTACAACCTTATTGTACAATTTCAAGCTCTTGAACTCCCCAAAAACCTCAAAATCTGAAGGGAGAAAAATGTAAATATTTATTAAATTGTAGCTTAGAAGACTGCGCGGGGGGGGGATGTTTTTACTATTGGTCTGAACAACCAAAATCTCAAGGAGAAATAACAACTGATGAAAGTGTCTAAGAAAACCAGTAAATTTTTAGGCTTAATTTCTGGAGTTACCCTGGCAACTTCTGCAATGATTCTTGTTCATTCTAATCCTGCTAACGCCTCTCCCCCACCACCGGTTTCTGTTCCCGAACCCAGTTCTATTATTGGTCTTGCAGTCCTCGGCACACTCGGTGGAGCTTTAACTCTCAAGCGCCAAATAAAATCATCTAAATCCAACGAAAAAGAAACCACAAAAGTTGGCTAAATTGCCCAGTAAAATATGACAAATTCCCCCTTCATGTCATCTTGAGGGGGTTTATTGTATAATCGGGGCATGACTAAATTAAGAGGATTTTGGTTATGCAACAGATGACTATTGAGCTACCCGCCACTATAATTAATGCTCTAGCTGCCTACAATCAAGAGCATAAGGTATCTTCCTCTGATACAGTACAAACAGCCCTAGAATCATTTTTGGTTGCCAAAGGCTATTTAGCCAAACCGAAAAAATCTTTTCACTTATCCCCCGCACCGAAAGGAAGTAGCTATACTGACACATCCATCAATCATGATGCTGTTTTAGCAGAATTTACTCTATCCCATAAATTACCCTAAGCTCGAATCTTGAAAGCGATTATTGCCGATACCACATCTCTCTACGGAGCTATAGATACCAGCGATCAGTATCATAGCAGAGCGCAGGCAGAGCTAAGACGTATAGAAGCGGAAAATTTGACAGTTATTATACCTTTTCCAGTGTATGTAGAAACTTACAGCTTGGTTTTATATCGATTGGGATTTGAACAAGCTACTCATTTCACACAAAATTGCTTAGAATCTGCCAACTTAATAAATCCGACAGAAGATCAGTATTTTGCTGCAATAGAAAAGGCTAGACAATTTCCCGATCAAACTATTACTATTGTTGACGCTTTAACTGCCATCATATCTACACAATTAAATTTACCAGTATGGAGCTATGATTATCATTTTGATATAAGGCGAGTGAAAGTATGGCGATAACCCTCAAGCGCAAACTAAAACTCTCCCAATCCAGCGAAAAGGAACCCACAAAAGTCGGCTAAATTGCTTCTAAAAATACCATAAATGCCCCTTCAATCAATCTTGAGGGGGTTTATTTTTGGCATCTATTAATACTTCTAAAAATTGTCAAACTTATTAATGATGTCTTGAATTTGCTGCGCTGGGATGTCTGTTTGGTCAGATTTGGCATAGATGAGGAGCATCAAAACACAACTATTGTCTTTAAGTTGATAGACAACACGATAGCCGCTACTTTTGCCCTTTTGAATATCGCTGTTTTTGAGGCGAACTTTAAAGACAGTGTAGCCTATTCCTGGTATTTTATCGCCGATGAATTTGCCTATCTGAAGGTCATCAATTAGGGGTTGTATATCAGTACGAATGCTCCGATAGCGTTTGGCGAGGATGCGAAGTCGATCCTTGAATTCATCAGAGAAAAGGATTTTAATATGGGGAATTTCTTCAGTCATCTATGCCATCCCACAGTTCAGAGATGGGATGTACTTTGCCCTCTTTAGCTTGCTGAAGAGAAATACGAAGACTGGTGAGGATGAGTTCTTTTGGTTCGTCGTCGGAGTCAGTAGGTGGAGTGAGGATATTACGCGATACTAGCAATTGGTAGAAATCATCGATCGCCATTCCCGTTAGTTCGGCTGCTTGTTCAAATTGAAGACGTTGCTGCTGATAGAGCATGATAGCGATTTCCGTGAGCATTTGAGCTTCAGTCATTTGTACTCTTTGCAGAAGTTCAGTGGGAAGGGTGAGACTCATAGAGGTTTCATTAAGTGGTGGTAACTTCATTGTATCGCCATTAAAAAGTAAACGATAAAAGTCGGCTAAATTGCTTCTAAAAATACCATAAATGCCCCTTCAATCAATCTTGAGGGGGTTGATTTTTTTATATCTCTTTTTTGGCAATAGATGCTATAATTAAGGGTCACTCTTTAAGATTGCTTGCTTGAGCGTGGACTTTGAGATGATCAGCGATATTACGAATATCGAGATTATTGCCACAGGAACAGGAATTCGTAATCGGGAACGGTTGCAAAAACAGTATGGCAAAGGTAAATGGAGAAAATTAAAGGGCATAGCCCAAGTTCAGCTTCCCAATGGTATAGTAAGGTTAGCTGAAGTCCATTGGTAGGAAGCTCATGGCATCGGCAAAAAAGAATTTAAGCTCAAGTTACCGTTTCTAGATTGACCATGAAAATAGAGTCATCTCCAACAAATAAGTTCGCAGTTTGTCTCAATAATGAAGGCTACGAAGCTTCACTAGAGGTGGGCAAAATATACCGCGTTATCCCTGATGAGACAGCAGAAATAAACGGTCTAATTCGGGTTATTGATGAAAGGGGTGAAGATTACGCTTTTTCTGTGAATCGGTTTCATGCTATTGAGTTACCAAAGCCAATAGAAGAGGCATTGTTATCAATGGCCAATTAAAACCCTCCAACTTCACCGAAAAAGAAACCACAAAAATAGGCTAAATTGCCTCTAAAAATACCATCAATGCCCCTTCAATCAATCTTGAGGGGGTTTATTTTTTTGCCCGTGTTTCCACATATTCTCGCAGGGCGCGATTAATACTGGTCTGATACCCCTCCTCTTGTTTGGCCTGGGTTTTGAACCAGTCTATCAGGTCAGCATCAAGGCTTAGGGTGATCTGCTGTTTAAGCGGACTATAAAATACACCACGCTGCGCCTTGCTCCAATCTCCCGTGGCCTCCGGGATCAGCTCTGTGCGGATAGGCTCTTGTGACGCAGCTAGAGCGTCAATTTCAGCCTGTATCTCTGGCGGTACTGGATTAGAATCTCCCTTCTTCATAATTAGCAGCCCCAATCAAAATAAAGGGCGACCAAAAGAAAGGATGGCTTTTAATTTGACTAAGTTTGGCCTGTCGCATGGCTTCACTTTTACTCATGCCATTCTTGAGATTTTGATAAAATTGGGTCATAATTTCGGCACTGGTATTATCTTCAGCATTCCAAAGACTGGCTATTACTGATTTAGCACCGGCTCGTTCTAAGACGTAAGCAAGTCCTGAAATTTCCTGGCCGTCTGCGTTGGCTTCCTTGGCGGTTTGACAGGCACTGAGGGTGATTAATTCGGTATTTTTTAAGCCTAATAATGCGGCATCAGCGATGTTATATTGCTCTTTATTGGCGAAAAGAATAGTATTAGCTTGCATACCCAAATTAGGACAGCCAGCGAGGTCAAAACAGCCGTGAGTTCCTAAGTGTAAAATCGAGAAGCGAAAGGCTTGTTTTTTGAATATATCTAAGGTTGCGTTTGTCCCGAGATATTTTTCACTTCCAGGAAAGAGTTTGCTGATAGTTTCTGCTTCTATTTCTGTGCCTTTAAGTTCTTCTTGGGTGGGTTTAGGGTTAGCAAATGCTAGACCTTGTAAAGGTTTTCTTTCGGTCGCGGGAGGGGTAGATGTGGAGATGCGAGTTAAATAATATAGCGGGTTTCAGTTGAATGAGGTACAGCATGGATGACTAGGTAGGCTCTTTAAAAGGGGTATCGCAATAGCAACAATGGGTAAACCAGTGATGGATGTCTCGCAATGTAATCTGACTAAAGGCTTGAACGATCGC
>NZ_JADBTX010000139.1:0-34997 GCF_020245945.1 Microcystis sp. M015S2 | reverse complement strand
TGATCTTCGTTAATTATCCCTTCCCTGCTCAAGGGTAAAGCGATGTTTGTTGTTTCTCCTAGTTGTTGGCTGGTTGGGGAATTCGGTATTCTTGGTAACTGTTGCGCGGGAGAGGCGATTTCTGCTTGAGTTTTGGCTGAACTTTTCTGTTGCTGTTGCTCAACTTCCAGACGTTGAGCTAAGTTTTTAAGTCCCTCAATCTGTAGTTGAGATTCCGGCTGAGGGTGGAAAGAAGGTGGACTACTTTCCGCCTCTTTTTTCAGCTTAGGTTCGGAGATGGGATTAATCCCGTCTTGATGGGAGGCGAGTTCCTCAGAAGACAGTGCTGTTGCTCCAGAAGATGGCTGGTTTTCGCTTGCAGATGCCGATTGCTCACCGCCTTCTTCAAAATTTGTGGTGCTGAAGCCGGTGGTGAGCAACTGTTCTAGCTCGACAAATTCCCGATTAATTGCAAGCAAGGGCTGAATTTCTGCTTCCAGTAGGCTGATTTGCCCGAGAATTTCCTGTCTTAAGTCTTGATCTGCCAAGCAACCGACGCTCTGATTACTTAACCAGTCCTGAAAATCCCGGCTCAGAGTTTTGCCTAGTGCTACCCATTCATCCTGCCCTGAGGAGGGAACTCTTCTAGGAACGTTACTCGTAGCGTTCCTAGAAGCAGTCGGTGGGTTGAATCCTTTATCGTTCATAGTTACTGACAGTTTCTGCTGTGAGCATTTGTAGATAGATGGACACCTGTGCCATTGTCAGTTCCCTCACCTGCTGAGGAGTCCAGCCAAAGGCACGAGCTAAGCGATACCCTGCCTGAACTAGGGGAGATGCTCTTAACTCGTCAATGGACTTTTTTTTTCGGTCAGTCCGCTGATTTCTCGAATCTGTATGACCAAGAAATTGACTAAACCTAAGTGCATTCGCTTGATTTGCTCTAAAGAGAGGCTCGGCTGAACCAGGGATTCTTTGATCATCAACAAGGGAATCAGTCCGGCATCCTGTTTGGCGGCTTTCATAATCAATTGAAACGTGCCAATGGTCAGGGGGCGCATCTGGACGAGGGGCGGTGATTCCAAGGGGGCTTCTGCCTGGCCAGGACGCAAGACACTCAAGGGGATCACCACATCAAAGGTAATGGCAGCACCAGCTAACAGTTCTTCTGGAGTCAGGGAAATTTCAGCCATAATCTTGGTTCCTAGCCTGCGGTTTCTTCACTACCAATCCGTAAAGCGCGGAAGGTAACTGCTTCCATGACAAAATCATCTTCCGGCAGGCTAAAATTCCAGTTTTCAAACTTGACTCCAAACAGGACAAGTTTGCTGCTATTGTCGGGAAGCGCTGGATTTTTTAGGCTGATAACGATGTTGAAAGTTGGTTGGGCGAGTGGGTCGGCTGGTGGGGGACTGTTGGCGGCATCGCCCAACAGCAACCGCAAGAGTGCGCCGTTAATGTGAGCGCGTTCGGCAACGCCTGAAACATTGACATTACCGGGGCGAAGTTCGCTAGGAAAGCGCTTGCCAATTTCGTGATAGGGTCTGACCTCGTTGTGGACGTTCACCTGCACATTTCGCAGTCGCCCTACGATATTAGAAAAGTCATACTCATTAATCAGTCCATCCGCCAGTTTTCCTTCTTCGGTGGCTTTATCATCGACAGCTAATACCAAGGTGGCATCAGACCCCCGAAAAACGTTGGTATTGGGCATAGTTTTTCTCCTCTGGGAATCGATAGGTCGGTTAACCGAGATACATGGTTACTTTGATGAAGTCAATGCTGAAGGTCGGTCGCAGGGTCACGGTAACGATCGCTTCTCCGGCAATTTCCTGGGCTCGGTTAGCAGTGACTGTTAACTCATAGCTAATCAGGGCTTCATCCTGTACCATGCGCGTCAAGAAGGCATCCAGGGTAGCTTTCATCGCCCCCCGCACCCGCTCGTTGTTCAACTTGCCTATGTAGGGATTGCAGGCGGAACGCACCCCGTAAATTGCATAGTCAACAATCCGCCGAGTAGTAATCTGATGCCAGGCGGAATTGGTGGCGGTGGTAATGCCTTTAACCACCCGAAAACCTTCCCGTTTTTCGATCGCCAGCACTCGGTTGCCGACGAGCTTTTCCAACTGAGACATGGAAAACTCTTTGGAGAGACCAGGAATCGTCAAAGGTTTGTTGGTGGGACTAGCCTGCACCGGCAGAGATGCCAGTAGGCCGGCGACTGCTGCTGCTGTGTAAGCGCCTGAGAGTTTGACCTGGGGTGAGATTTGCAGTCCTGGAGCGACAAAAATCAGGCGCTCGCTATTCAAGCTGTGTTTGGCGATCTCTTCAACATTATCAGAAGTTCCGCTACCAATAAGGCCGATCCGTTCTCGCTTGATTTCTGCGGTTGCGCTCAAATGACCCAGCAGTGCTGCCGCCATCTGGGAGTTACTGGCATCCTGTCCAGCCAGCAAAACCAGGTTTACCAGTTCATTCTCCAATTGTGCCAGACTATTTTTATAGTCACCAGCACTAGCAGATCCATCGGAGCCTGCGGCAAAATTCTCATAAATGCCGGTGCTTTGCCACAAACTATTGGGGAACGATTCGTCTGTTGACTCGGAGCTTGAGGTAGATTCCTCATTAATATTACCGGTGTTTTTCGGCAAATCATCGGAGACCGATCCTTCTGTTAGAGTGGCAGTCACTAAAGTAGAACCTTTAGTCTGGTCATTGACTTGCTTTTCCAGGTCGCCGGACTTAGAAATGGTATAGGTTTCCTTAGTGGTCTGATAGGTTAGCTCCACTTTCTTGCTGTTAGCAGGCGAGTCGGCATCGCTGATTTTGATCTTGATGTCATTGCCCCAAGTTCCTGGAGTTTTTGCCTCCAGTGTCACCGTATCTGTGTCGGAGCTATCTTTGATTTGGTAGGTAGCTTTGGTGGCTGTAGCACCTGTACGAACTGCATAGACAGTCTTGCCGCCATTGTTGTAAATCTGCTCCAGTGCTTGAATTAGGGTTAGTTGGCCAGCGGGATCAATTTCCCCGAAAATTTCCTTGGCTTCAGAAAAACTACCAAGAATTTGTACCTCATCCACTGGTCCTTTGGCTGCGGTTCCAACAATTCCGATATTTCCTGAAACAACCTGACCAGCACTAATCAGTCCTTCATCTCGTACTGTTACATAAGTACCCGGTAAGATGGCCTCAACCATGAGAGGTTCCTCCTATTTTGGGAAAATTTTAGGTTTATCGTAGCCACCCGGTTTACTCTCGTCGTCATGCTTGGCAGTCGTGCCAAGCAGAGAACAAACTCACAAGCGAGCCGATCTAATTGTAGCCGACATTCCGCAGACCTTCATATACTTTTATATATTTTTACATTCCCCAAGATGTTTTGACGAAAAACCTTCATTGTAGAAACTACTATTGAGAACATTTTCAATAATTGATTTTTTCTGAGAAAAAATTACAATTCTTTACCTTATATTAGTAAAAATTATCAATTTAATGTTAAGAAGTGCGGAAAGTGGGTTATAAACCAGAAGTGTTGAATAATAGCTTAATAATGCAAAAAAGCGACTAAAATATGATATTCTAGCCGCATCCAACTGATAATGATTATTATCATGATGCTAAACTCTTGGCTCTTCTGGTTTCTGTGTGGAAACAAGGTCTATACTAATAGTTTAAGTAGTTGGACAAAAGTAAAATTAACTGTGGGGTAAGGAGTCGGTCGTCAGGCTATCATCAGATGAAATTAGTGATGGGCGTAGATGCTGAAACTGGTTCTCTTGGAGAAAGTCATACTAAATCCGTTGAGTATAGGCTACTTATAAGGACAGGCACTCATGCAAGAGGCAAAAGACAACAGGGTGAATAAATAATCAGTTTTTGATAACCAGATTTAGTGTAAAATGTCGGGTTATGGCTGTCACCATTTAAATTTATACAATATACAATATTAATCGTATATTTGATTTTGCGGCTTAGGTAAATTCCTCAAATATATGGGGATACTTTACTTAATAAACTTCGCCATGTTAACTTAATTTTATCACAAGAGGGAAAATTAGGCTCTCTCGGCGAACACCTGTTCTCGTCAGCTTGTATGTAAAGTTTTATGTACGGATTCAACATTTCTGGGATTTTGGGTAATTTCTTAAAGATTCCCTCTGTCCTATTGATACTACTCACTACTTAGCTTCACGATCAGTGATTATTGTTTACTGATCACTGAAAAATCTCCCCAACCTCCCACTTAAAAAGGGAAAGAGCTAGGCTCCTCCCCTTTTTTTAATAATTTATTCAAGACGATTGTAGATGCACACCAATCGCGGCTGAAATTACATTAAGCCTAATTGAGCAAGGATGCCTTTGTGGGTCAAGTATTCCGTAGCTACGCCAATAACGAAACCGAGCATGGCTAAACGACCATTCCAGTTTTCAGCGAAAGCGGTGAAGCCGAGTTTGTTTTCTTGCTTATCCATGGTGAATTGCCTTCCTATAATAAAATTGCATTTGATTCAAGTGCTTGATATTAAATGTAACATAACTTTCCAGACTATGCAACATTTGTTTACATAAATTTTATTAATGTTGACCATAAACTTTTATGGGGGTAGGGTCAGGGGTGGGCAATGGCAGCCGAAAATCAAGCCTGATCCTAGTTCTAGGGCTAAATAACGGTTTTCCCATCCCTGACCGAAAAAGATTACAATCAAGCGAAAGGTCAAGAATCGATCGCCATCGAGCGAGGAGTGAATATGCGCGCCTTACTGATTTATCCCGTTTTTCCGCCGACTTTCTGGTCCTATAACAAAATTCTGGAATTAGTTGATCGCAAAGTCTTACTTCCTCCCCTGGGTATGGTGACGGTGGCGGCGATTTTACCGCAGCAATGGGAATTTAAACTGGTCGATCGCAATATTCGGGCGGTGACAGAAGCAGAATGGGACTGGGCCGAAATAGTCATTCTTTCCGGCATGATCGTGCAACGTCAAGATTTAATCGAGCAAATTCACGAAGCCAAACAACGGGGTAAACTGGTGGCTGTGGGTGGTCCCTATCCCACTTCTATCCCCCATGAAGTGGCCGAGGCCGATTTTCTGATTCTCGATGAGGGAGAAATCACCATCCCGATGTTTGTAGAAGCATTGGCAAGAGGAGAAACCAAAGGTGTTTTCCGCACCACAGAAAAACCCGATGTGACAATTACCCCGGTTCCACGCTACGATCTGCTCGATTTTGAAGCTTATGATTCCATGTCGGTGCAGTTTTCGCGGGGCTGTCCCTTCCAGTGCGAATTTTGCGATATTATCGTTCTCTACGGTCGTAAACCCCGCACCAAAACCCCCGCACAATTATTAAAAGAATTAGATTATCTCTACGAGTTAGGTTGGCGCCGGGGCGTGTTCATGGTGGATGATAATTTTATCGGCAACAAGCGCAACGTTAAATTACTCCTCAAAGAATTAAAAGTTTGGCAAGAAGAACACCAGTATCCTTTCCGGTTTAACACGGAAGCGTCGGTAGATTTAGCCGCCGATCCCGAATTAATGGAAATGATGGTCGATTGTTATTTTGATGCGGTCTTTTTAGGTATTGAAACCCCCGACGAAGAAAGTTTACAATTAACCAAAAAATTCCAAAATACCCGCAGTTCCTTAACCGAGACGGTAGAAAAGATTATTAAAGCCGGATTGCGCCCCATGGCGGGATTTATCATCGGTTTTGATGGCGAGAAAAAAGGAGCGGCCGATCGCATCATTAATTTTGTCGAAGAAGCGGCCATTCCCACGGCTCTATTTGGAATGTTACAAGCTTTACCCAATACCGCCCTATGGACTCGCTTGGAAAAAGAAGGACGACTACGATTAACGGGGAAACAGGACATTAACCAAAGTACCCTAATGAATTTCGTTCCCACCCGGCCGATCGAAGATATTGCCACAGAATATATTGAAGCCTTCTGGAAATTGTACGATCCAGAGGTATTTCTTGATCGCACCTATCGCTGTTTCCTGAAATTAGGGGCACCTAAAGCTAAACCTGCCTTTAAACTGCCTCGCCGGGCTGATCTCTATGCCCTAGCGGTAATTATCTGGCGACAGGGCTTTAAACGTTCCACTCGCTGGAAATTTTGGCAGAATTTATTCGGTATTTTGCGTCATAATCCCGCCAATGCCGAACACTATATCACTGTCTGCGCCCACAACGAGCATTTCCTGGAATACCGTCAGATTGTTCGGGATGAGATTATGGCACAATTAGCCGAATTCCAGCGCCAAGAGGCATTAACATCGGAAAAAACCGCGATAGCGGCCTAATTATTCCGAGGATGGGTAAATCAACCCATCCTTAATATTTTCTGTCCTGATGGTGGACGATCGATAAATCAATAATATTCCTATTTTCTGGTTAAAAATTCCCTCAATCTCTGCCAAAGCAATTCAGTATAAATTCTTAATTTTCTAGATATAATTACATTTTTTCCCTAAGATGTTAGCTTGAATACTGAATAAATCGTGAAATCTTGATAAGGCCAGTATTTTTAGCTCCTTAACCCTATAAATCAAGGGAAAGTCAATGATTACTCGTCAAGAACTTAAGAAACTACAATCTCTAACTCAAATACCCGCCCTTTCCATTCTCTTACCCACCCATCGCACCTCACCGGATAACAAACAAGACCCTATTCTCGTTAAAAATTTGGTCGATGAGGCAAAGCGCCGATTATCGGAAGAATTCTCTAAACGTGAAATCGAACCTTTGTTCGAGCGCCTCGATAGTCTCGTGGCTGAAATAGATTATCCTTATACTCTAGATGGATTAGCTCTCTATATTGGTCCGGATATTGCCAAGCTTTATAACTTGCCTTTTTCTGTCCAGGCAAGAGTTGTCATCGATAAAACCTTTGCCACACGGGATTTAGTTTATGGATTACATCGAGAACAACTCTATTGGCTGTTACTATTAAGTCAGGGTTCTACTCGTTTAATCTCAGCTACAGGAGAAACTCTCGAAGAAATTCGCGATCAGAATTTTCCCCTAGAAATGACTGGACCGGGGGCCACCGCACCACTGCCCTTTGATGCCGATACCAGTTATCTAGATGATAGAATCCGGCGATTTTTCCAGCAGGTAGATAATGCTCTGGGTGAATACATTGACATTGATGATTCTTCCCCTTTGATTGTGGGTGGAGTGGTTCGTCAAATTTCCTTCTTTCAAGAAGTTTCACAGTACACATCAGCAATTGTTGGCACTTTAACCGGCAATTTTGATAAAACCTCACTGTCAGAATTAATTCCGCAAGTATTGCCGATTATGCATTCAGTGCGTCAGACTCAAAAAACTGAAGCCCTGCAAGCTTTGGATGCGGCAGTCAGCGCTCAAAAAGTTATCTCTACCCTGGGAGAAGTGTGGCGTTTAGCGCAGGAAGGTCGAGGAAAATTGTTATTAGTGGAGAAAAATTACCATGTACCCGCAGTTTTAAGCGAAAATGGTGATTTGATACTGGTGGAAAACGTCGGTGGTACGGAGGTAATCGATGATGCAGTGGATGAAATTATCGAAGTGGTATTGGCCAAGGGAGGACGTGTAGCTTTAGTCGAGGAGGATTCCTTGAACGATTACCAAAAAATCGCCTTGATTTTACGTTATTAGACCTAAGACTCCGTTTCACAGGCCCCAATACTAACCCATTGACTAGAACCATCAGACCAGTATTCTTTTTTCCAGATGGGGGCATTATGCTTGAGAGTATCGATAGCATAACGACAGGCTGCGAAAGCTTCCCCCCGATGGGGACAACCCACAGCTACTAAGACGCTAATTTCCCCGATTTGTAGCTTACCGGTGCGATGGTGAATGACAACTCGATTGGTATCGGGCCAGGTTTGTCGAATTTGCCGAGCAATTTGCCGGAAAACCTCCATCGCCATGGGTTCGTAGGCCTGATAATCAAGATAAATAACCGGTTTACCGTCGGTTTGCTCTCGTACAGTGCCACTCATTAGTACAATAGCACCATTAGCCCCATCATCGGCTAATTGATATACTTCCTGCAAAGATAAGGGAGCAAAACTGATGCGAAAATTATCTAGCGTCATGGATGAGGTGATGGGGGTTGGGGAGTGGAAATTATGAATTATCAATTATGAATTATGAATTATGAATTATCAATTATGAATTATGAATTATCAATTATGAATTATCAATTATCAATTATCAATTGGCGAGGGGGGGAGCAGGGAGAAGGGAGAATAAAAAAAATAAGGTTCTTCGTTACTTGGTATGGTTCGATAGGGGGGCATAAATCGACTAAATCCTTATCTGGCAAGAGATTTAATTGATTAGTTCGCTCTAGATCGAAAACAATTGACAAAAATCGCCAAATGTCTTTCTCTATAAGAGTTTCATTTCTTATAATCCTGTACGTTGCATAAGACAAACCGAAGAACCAAAAATAATCTCCTGCCCCCTGCCGCCTGAATACTGACTACTGACAGCTATATTAATCCACAGCGCGACGAATTTGAAGACAACACCATTCTTGACGTTTCCATAGGGCAGCCACTGTCCAGCCTTGGGGTTCTAAAATATCTGTAACTGCTTGTGCTTGGGTGACAAGGATGCCGCTTAAAATTCCCCAAGTGGTGGGTTTTGCCAGACGGGTGATTTCGGGCATTAAAGCGATAATTGTCTCGGCTAAAATATTACAAACGATGCCATCAACACCATCGGGAATTAATTCTAATAACTCCTCGACACTACCCTGACTAACAGCTAAATTTTCGGGGTTAATCCCGTTGAGATGGCGATTACTATACGTCGCATTCACCGCGAGCGGATCTGTATCGACAGCATAAACTTTTTTGGCCCCTAATAAAATCGCCCCGATCGCTAGTATGCCAGAACCACAACCGATATCGGCGATAATTTTAGGCTCTGGATGGCTACTTAAACGCATTTCTAGGGATTCTAGACATAATTGGGTGGTGGGATGCGTTCCCGTGCCGAAAGCGGAACCGGGGTCAATTTTAATCACCAATCTCTGGTTATTTTCCGGGGGATTTAACCAAGCAGGACAGATCAAAAAGCGATCGCCGATTTCGCTAATTTGCCAATGTTGTTTCCAACTGCTGGCCCAGTCTTCCTCGTCCATTAACTGCCAATGGCTGACAGGTTCGGGAAAACCTAAAATCAAAGCATCCTGCTTTAACCAGAGGCTTAGTGCCTCTAAATCGAGCAATTGCGCTTTAATTTCTGGTATATAGGCCTTAATCTCTAAAGAGGATTGTTTTTTAGCAGTGGCCGTTCCTGAACAGCCAAAATCTTCCAGTCTCCAGAAAACCGTTTCTTCGAGACTAGGTTCGCACAAAACCGTAATTTCCCACCAACTATTAGACATATATCAGTTATCAGTGATCAGGGATCAGTTATCAGATTTGAGTTTTCAGTTAAAAGTATTAAGTGGCAAGTTCGGAGCTTTCCTTTCACTGATTACTGACTACTGATAACTGATTTAATCTAGAGTTTCACTGTGTAAGCATCGCGGATACCGGGGACTTTAGTAATTTCCGAGAGAAGACCTTCCGGTAGAGGATCATCGAGACTCAGGGCCATAACTGCGTCACCGCGAATAATTTTGCGTCCTACCTGCATACTGGCGATATTGACATTAAAACTGCCTAAAAGTGCGCCAATTTTGCCGATAATACCGGGCATATCTTGGTGAAGGGTGAATAGCATATGATTGCTCGGTGGCACGTTAATGGGGAACTCATCGAGGTCAGTAATGCGGATTTCTCCGTTACTTAACAGCGCTCCGGTGACGGAATGGGTCCCCATGGAACCATTAGCTTCCAAATGAATCGATCCCGAATAGTCCCGGGTGGAAGCATCCCGGGTTTCGATTACCCGGATACCGCGTTCCTTAGCTTCGATCGCCGCATTAACATAGTTTACCCGTTCTCGGAGGGCTTGGGACAGTAAACCCTTAATGGCCGCCACCACCAGAGGTTGACTGTCTTTAGTGGCCAATTCTCCCTGTAAACGGACATTTAACGAGTCACAGCGACCTCCTGCCAACTGACTGACAAGATTACCCATAGTTTCCGCTAATTGCAGGTAAGGGCGCAGTTTTTCCATAACATCGGGAGTTAGTCCGGGGATATTAACGGCTGAACGCGCTGGCAAACCGAGGAGGACATCGCGAATTTGTTCGGCCACATCAATAGCCACATTAACCTGTGCTTCCGTAGTCGATGCGCCTAGGTGGGGAGTGAGGATGACGTTAGATAATTCTCTTAATCTAGATTCGCCTAAAGGTTCCTGTTCAAATACATCCAAGGCTGCCCCGGCGATTCTACCGGATTCGAGGGCTTCAATTAAAGCCAACTCGTCGATAATGCCGCCTCGGGAACAGTTAATGATGCGGACCGTGGGTTTCATCTTAGCGATGGTTTCCCGACCGATGAGATGCTGGGTTTCGGGAGTTTTCGGGACGTGGAGGGTGATAAAATCGGACTCAGCAAAGAGTAGTTCCAGATCCACCAGGGTGCAACCGAGTTGATCGGCGCGTTCTTTGGAAATAAAGGGATCGTAGGCGAGAATTTTCATGCCTAGTGATCTAGCAACGGCGGCGACGTGGGAACCAATTTTCCCTAAACCGACGACTCCTAGGTTCTTTTTATAAACTTCTGTGCCGATAAAGCGATTTCTTTCCCATTTATTCGCTTTTACCGACTGATTAGCATCGGGAATATGACGGGAGAGGGATAACATCATGGCCAAGGCGTGTTCGGCAGCGGCGATCGTGTTACCTTCGGGAGAGTTAACGACAATAATCCCCTGACGAGTGGCCGCGGGAACATCGATATTATCGACTCCTACCCCCGCGCGGCCGATAATTTGCAGTTTGCTGCCCGCTTCGACGATTTCTTTGGTGACGCGGGTACTGGAACGGAGCATCAGTGCGTCGTATTCGGGGATAATTTGAATGATTTCCTCGGCGGATAGTCCTGTTTTCACGTCCACTTGGGCAACCTGTGACAGAATTTCTACTCCTACCGGATCGATCGAATCGGATACCAGAACTTTGGCCATAATCTTTATAACGTGCTTTTTTCAGTCTACGGGCAAATGCTAGACCAATATTGGTATCTAGCCGCAATAGCCCATTTTAGAAGCAAAGGGTGCAGTCTATGGCAAAATTAGCGAAAAGATTTTAGGTTGTTATTCTTAATTGTCGTCCATGGGGTTGATGTCAGCCTCTTGCCGTTGTCACTGAGATATTGCTAATTTAATCACGGTGGCGATCGAGTTTTCCGCTTCTTTTTCTCAAGCCTTTTTCTAGGGCTGTCATTGCTTCTATTTGAAAATTTCTATGATGTTTCAACAGTAGATAAAAAGCCAAAAACCTCCGTTATCCTTAACGGAGGCTGGTTAATTAATTAACAATTTTCGGCTACAATTTCGCCCCACATTCAGGACAGAATTTATTATTCCAACTGTTAACCGCGCCACAACTGGGACAATTGTGCATTTCACAACCCCCGGTGACAATTTTCGGTAAACCAATCATACGCGCATTACTTTGACCGGGGGCAACCATGGGATAACAATTTTCGTCTTTAGTCACGATCGCATTGACCAAAACTGGACCATCATGGGCCAACATTTCGGCAATTTTTGCGGCTAATTCATCTCGATGGCGAATAGTAATCCCTTTAATGCCGTAAGCTTGGGCTAACAGTTCCACATTTGGCATTCCCGCTTCCATATTGGAATTAGAATAACGTTCCCCATAGAAAGCTTCTTGCCATTGACGTACCATACCCTGCCAACCATTATTAATAATAATCGTCTTGGCATGAATATTGAATTGGGTTAGGGTGGCCAATTCCTGTAGATTCATTTGGAAACTGGAATCACCACTAATACAGATGACCTCCTCATCGGGAATCGCCACCTTTACCCCCATCGCAGCAGGTAAACCGAAACCCATCGTCCCCAATCCCGCGCTAGAAATCCAACGTCGGGGTCCATTTTTGAGGAATTGGGCCGCCCACATCTGATGCTGGCCCACATCGGTAGTATAGTAGGCGTGGGGTGCTTGACGACCCACCTCAACGATTACTTCTTGGGGAGAAAGTCTGCCTTCCGGTAGGGGTACTTGCAGGGGATAATCTTGGCGCCAGCGCTCGATCTGGGCTAACCAGGCTTGGGTGCGATCGCAATTAGTGGGATAATCAAATTCTCTGGCTTTTTGGAGTATTTGTTCTAAAACTACCCGCACATCCCCGACAATCGGCACGTCAGGGGCGCGATTTTTGCCCACTTCGGCGGGGTCGATGTCCACATGGATTACCTTAGCTTTTGAGGCGAATTCGTCCAATTTCCCGGTTACTCGGTCATCAAAACGAGCGCCGACGGCAATTAATAAATCACACCCGGTCACGGCAAAATTAGCGTAGGCGGTGCCGTGCATTCCTAACATTCCCACCGAGAGGGGATGATGTTCATCAAAAGCACCGATCCCCATTAACGTGGTGGTGACGGGTAACTGAAAACGCTCGGCAAACTCGGCGATTTGGGCGTGGGCATTCGCTGCGATCGCGCCTCCGCCAACGTAAAGTAAGGGTTTTTCGGCGGTTTCCAAGAGGTGCAAAGCGGCCTCGATTTGACGGCGATTACCCTTAACCGTGGGACGATAGCCGCTTAGTTTCACATCTCCCGGTTCGACGGGGATATAATCGCATAGTTCTAAACCGACATCTTTGGGAATATCGACTAAAACCGGTCCCGGTCGTCCTGTACTGGCGATATGGAAGGCCTCAGCGACGATTCTCGCTACTTCCCGGGCATTTCTAGCCACATAGGAATGTTTAACAATCGGGAGAGTAATACCATAAATATCGGTTTCTTGGAAAGCATCGGAACCGATGGCCGCCCGGCTGACCTGACCGGTGATAATTACCATCGGGATGGAGTCCATGTGTGCGTTAGCGATGCCTGTCACCAAATTGGTCGCCCCGGGGCCGGAAGTACCGAAACAGACTCCCACTTTGCCGGTGGCCCTAGCGTAGGCATCGGCGGCATGGGCGGCCGCTTGTTCGTGGCGCACTAAGATATGTTGTAATTCTCCCCGCTCTTCAAAGCGGTAGAGTTCGTCATAGATGGGCAGGATCGCACCTCCGGGATAACCGAAGATGTGCTTAACACCATGACGTTTGAGACTGTCCATCAAGGCATAAGCACCAGAACAACGCTGGGGAACCGTTGTTAAAGAGTTATTGGGCTTGGGAAGTGATGAAACCACAGGGCAAACCGTCCAATTTCTAACTAGAGGGATAATTGCAATTCTGTTGCCTAGGATGCAACTTGAAAAATAGCAAAATTGATAACCTTATACTTTTAGTGTATTCCATCTCACCTTTTTGGCTGCAGTTTTTTTTCTTTTTGCATCTTACCCATGCAATATCTGGGGAAGTGGGAAGTGGGGTGATGGGGGATAAGATAATAAATGCTGGTGATTTCACCTGATCTTGACTGAGCCTGGGAGTTTATGAATAGTCTTTTGATTGCGGCTACGGATACCGATGCGGGTAAAACCGTTGTCACCACTGCTTTAGTGGCTTATTGGCAAAAATACTATCCATCGAAGGCCTTGGGGTTGATGAAATTAATGCAAACGGGTCAAGGCGATCGAGAATGGTATGAGGGCTTATTTCAGGGTCAATTAGAAATGATCACACCGCTGCAATATCAAGCACCCTTAGCGCCTCCTGTGGCTGCTGATTTGGAAGGTCGAGATATTCCTTTAGGGACGGTGTGGCAAGCTCTGCTGAACCTACAAAAAAGCCAAGATTTGGTTTTAATTGAGGGTTTGGGGGGTTTAGGTTGTCCTGTCACCCACGAGCTAACTTTGGCGGATTTAGCGGCTCAATGGCGGTTAAAAACGCTTTTGGTGGTGCCGGTGAAATTGGGGGCGATTTCCCAAACGGTGGCTAATATTGCCCTAGCAGAGCAGAAAAAGGTCAATTTGGGCGGAATTATCCTTAATTGTCTTGAACCGCGCACGGAGACGGAAATAGAGCAGTTAACACCGATCGATTTAATTCAATCCTTGACTAATTGTCCGGTTTTAGGTGTTTTTCCCTTTATCGAAGATCGTCGGGATTTGGATAAATTGGCCTCGGTGGTAGCTAGTTGGCCGGAAATTATTTAGAGCAGGAAGCCATACCAGATTTTGTAATTTTTGTCAAGAGATATTTGTTAAATAGGCTCTAACAAACCTGTCAGGTAAAACTATCAACAACTCATGCTTGTAAAGCTTCTATGATTGGAGAGATCGGGGGTAAAATTCCGGGACTTTTCCCCTATACTGGTTCACGGGGGTTTCGAGATTAGTGCTATTTCTCATAAAAACCTACTCCCGCCTACTTTTCCAGCTTTTTGTCCTGTACTTAGATGACTGTTAATTCTGATGATTTGCAAGAACCCTTTAATCAGTTCTCAACCCTAGTTGAGTTACTCCGTTATCGGGCAAGCACTCAACCTGAACGCATCGCCTATATTTTCCTGCGAAACGGAGAGACCGAAGAGGCTCGTTTAACCTATGGAGAACTGGATCAAAATGCTAGGGCGATCGCCGCTCATCTACAATCCTTAGAAGCCAAGGGCGAAAGGGGTTTACTGCTCTATCCCCCGGGACTAGATTTTATTTCAGCTTTTTTTGGTTGCTTGTACGCGGAAGTCGTCGCTATTCCCGCCTATCCCCCCCGACGCAATCAAAACCTATTTCGCTTACAGGCCATTATTGCCGATTCCCAAGCCCGATTCACCTTTACCAATGCGGCCCTCTTCCCCACGTTGGAGAACCAATGGGCCAAAGACTCGGAATTGGCAGAGATGCAATGGGTCGTTACCGATGAAATTGACCATCACCTCAGGGAGGATTGGCTAGAACCGACCCTAGAAAAAAACAGTCTCGCTTTTCTACAATACACCTCTGGTTCAACGGGAACTCCAAAGGGAGTAATGGTCAGTCACCATAACTTGTTGATCAATTCAGCCGATTTAGATGGTGGTTGGGGCCATGATCAAGATAGCGTAATGGTCACTTGGCTACCGACCTTCCATGATATGGGTCTGATTTATGGGGTTATTCAGCCTTTGTACAAAGGATTTCTTTGTTACATGATGTCCCCTGCCAGCTTTATGGAACGACCGTTACGTTGGTTACAGGCCCTTTCTGATAAAAAAGCAACCCATAGTGCGGCCCCCAACTTTGCCTACGATCTTTGTGTGCGGAAAATTCCCCCTGAAAAACGGGCCACGTTAGATCTAAGCCATTGGTGCATGGCCTTAAATGGGGCCGAACCCGTCAGAGCGGAGGTACTTAAAAAGTTTGCGGAGGCTTTTCAAGTTTCTGGTTTCAAAGCCACAGCCCTTTGTCCTGGCTACGGTTTGGCAGAAGCCACCCTGAAAGTTACGGCGGTTAGTTATGACAGTCCCCCTTACTTTTATCCCGTTCAGGCTAATGCTTTAGAAAAAAATAAGATTGTGGGAGCCACTGAAACAGATACCAATGTGCAGACCCTCGTGGGCTGCGGCTGGACGACGATTGATACTCAAATCGTCATTGTCAATACTGAAACCCTGAAACCTTGCTCCCCTGAAATTGTCGGCGAAATTTGGGTATCAGGTTCAACAATCGCCCAGGGTTATTGGGGAAAACCTCAAGAGACTCAGGAAACCTTTCAAGCTTATTTGGCCGATACAGGAGCCGGGCCTTTTCTGCGAACAGGAGACTTGGGCTTTATCAAAGACGGTGAATTGTTTGTCACAGGTCGGCTCAAGGAAATTATTCTTATTCGAGGACGCAATAATTATCCCCAGGATATTGAATTAACCGTCCAAAATAGTCATCCCGCTCTGCGTCCCAGTTGTGGGGCGGCTTTTACCGTTGAAAACAAGGGTGAAGAAAAGCTCGTGGTCGTTCAGGAAGTGGAGCGCACCTGGCTCCGTAAGGTAGATATAGACGAGGTAAAAAGAGCTATTCGTAAAGCTGTTGTCCAGGAATATGATTTACAGGTTTATGCGATCGCGCTGATCAGGACTGGCAGTTTACCAAAAACCTCTAGCGGTAAAATTCAGCGTCGTGGCTGTCGGTCCAAATTTTTAGAGGGAAGCCTGGAAATTTTGGACTAAGAAAATTTCTTGATCGGCACTTCATGTGTTAAGATCGTACATCGATTGAAACTTCGACCAATTCTTTCTCTCCCCTTAAGTCCACGTCCCTAGACCTGAAAATTCCTTAAACTTTAACTACATTTCTAAAAAAAGCAAACTGAGTCTAATGTCCACAGAAATTCCAAACGACAAAAAACAACCGACCCTAACGGAAATTCAGAACTGGTTAGTGGCTTACATGACAGAGATGATGGAAGTGGACGAAGATGAGATTGATCTAAGCGTTCCCTTTGATGAATATGGCCTAGACTCTTCTATGGCCGTTACCTTGATTGCTGATTTAGAGGACTGGTTAGGGCAAGATTTAGATCGTACTTTGATTTACGATTATCCAACCCTAGAAAAGTTAGCTAAACAAGTCAGCAAATCCTAACATTTTGACAAATTCGAGAGGATATTCTGAAATGACGAATTTTGGCCAGTCTATGTCTTACTACTATGATCTAGTAGTAGGTCATCAAGGTTATAACAAGGATTACATCAAAGAAGTGGAGTTTATTCATGATGTAATTCAGAATTACACTACTGAAGCGCAATCTATATTGGACTTGGGCTGTGGTACAGGTTATCATGCTTCCCTGTTGGCAAAAAAGGGATATTCTGTTCATGGTGTTGATCTCAGTGCTGAAATGCTAGAACAAGCTAAAAATCGTATTGAAGATCAAACGATGGCTTCCTGTTTGAGTTTTTCCCAAGGCAATGTTTGTTCAATTCGTTTAAATCGTCAGTTTGATGTTGTTCTTGCTTTATTTCATGTGGTTAACTATCAACTAACAAATCAAGACTTATTGGCAATTTTTGCAACGGTTAAAAATCATTTAAAAGCTGGCGGAATTTTTATTTGTGATGTATCGTATGGGCCTTACGTACTGGGGGAATTTAAGAGTCGGCCTACGGCATCAATATTGCGTTTAGAGGATAATTCCAATGGTAACGAAGTAACCTATATTAGTGAACTAAATTTTTTAACCCATGAAAATATAGTGGAAGTTACTCACAATTTATGGGTAACAAATCAAGAAAATCAACTTCTAGAGAATTCACGGGAAACACATCCTCAGCGCTATCTTTTCAAGCCTGAAGTTGAATTGTTGGCTGATGCTTGTGAACTAACTGTTCTTGATGCGATGCCCTGGCTTGAACAACGTCCTTTGACAAACATTCCTTGTCCTTCAGTTTGTTTTGTTATTGGGCATAAAACAACCCATTCAGCTTAAATTCTGCTAAAAAAAATCCAACTTACCTTATTCTCTGAAACCACACAAGCCATGAATACAATTCAAGATGCCAAGACCGAAAATTACTCAATCTTAAATCAGTCAATTCCAAGACCTCTCAAACTGAGTAATATCCTATTACGATAAGATTTTGCGTTCTCCTTTGTTTGGAATGTCAGCAGAGGAGTCTCTATATTGGCTAGAGAAATGTTTATGTCAAGAGCATGAGGGGTTTGATGTGCAAGTTAAATATCATCAAAAAATGCTCAAGAATATGCTACGTTTAACTGATAATTTAGATTATCTATGGCCCGTTAACCGTGAAATGCGGCTCATGAAAGCTGGGGGGTCAATTGAACGGGCGATCGCCAATAATGTAAAGGCTTTTCGTCAGTTTAAAGACACTGTAAATCGTTAATTATCTAAAACGCATCCAGGCAAGGGGATGATCGCCCCTTGTTACAAGACTTTCAGTAATAGGACGATCGCAATAAGGAATTTTTTCTATGGAACCCATCGCAATTATTGGTATTGGTTGTCGTTTTCCAGGGGCTGACAATCCAGAGGCTTTCTGGCAACTCATGCGAGATGGGGTGGATGCGATCGCCGATATTCCTCCTGAACGTTGGGATATTGAGCGTTTCTACGATCCCACACCTGCCACTGCGAAAAAAATGTACAGTCGCCAGGGCGGTTTTCTAAAAAATGTCGATCAATTTGACCCGCAATTTTTCCGAATTTCTCCCCTAGAAGCCAACTATTTAGACCCTCAACAAAGACTATTACTAGAAGTCACCTGGGAAGCCTTAGAAAATGCTGCAATTGTGCCTGAAACCTTAGCTGGTAGCCAATCAGGGGTTTTTATTGGTATCAGTGATGTGGATTATCATCGCTTGGCTTATCAAAGTCCTACTAACTTGACCGCCTATGTGGGTACAGGCAACAGCACCAGTATTGCGGCTAACCGTTTGTCCTATATCTTTGATCTGCGTGGCCCCAGTTTGGCCGTGGATACTGCTTGTTCTTCTTCCCTCGTCGCCGTTCACTTGGCCTGTCAGAGTTTACAAAATCAAGAATCGAACCTCTGCTTAGTGGGGGGAGTTAATCTCATTTTGTCGCCAGAGACAACCGTTGTTTTTTCCCAAGCGAGAATGATGGCCCCCGACAGTCGTTGTAAAACCTTTGATGCGAAGGCCGATGGTTATGTGCGCTCGGAAGGCTGTGGAGTAGTCGTACTTAAACGTCTTAGGGATGCTATTCAGGACGGCGATCGCGTTTTAGCAGTGATTGAAGGTTCGGCGGTGAATCAGGATGGTTTAAGTAATGGACTCACGGCCCCTAATGGCCCTGCTCAACAGGCGGTGATTCGTCAGGCCCTGGAAAATGCCCAGGTAGAACCCGCCCAAATTAGCTATATCGAAGCTCATGGTACGGGGACAGAATTGGGGGATCCGATCGAAGTTAAATCTCTGAAAGCGGTTTTGGGTGAAAAGCGATCGCTCGATCAAACCTGTTGGCTCGGTTCTGTGAAAACCAACATTGGTCATTTAGAAGCGGCGGCGGGAATGGCGGGTCTGATTAAAGTCGTTCTCTGCTTACAACACCAAGAAATTCCCCCTAATCTCCACTTTAAAACCCTTAATCCCTATATTTCCCTAGCTGACACAGCTTTTGCGATTCCCACTCAGGCTCAACCCTGGCGGATCAAATCCCCGGGATCTGGTGAAAACGGTGTCGAACGACGTTTAGCCGGTATCAGTTCCTTTGGGTTTGGGGGGACAAATTCCCATGTGATTCTCAGCGAAGCCCCTGTCACCGTTAAAAATAATCAACAAAATGGGCAGAAGTTGATGGAACGTCCCTGGCATTTGCTGACTTTATCTGCCAAGAATGAAGAAGCCTTAAAAGCCTTAGTCCATTGTTATCAAAAGTATTTAGCTGATCATCATGAAATTTCTCTCACTGATGTTTGTTTTACGGCCAATAGTCGGCGATCGCACTTTAATCATCGTTTAGGAGTAGTGGCTAGAGATCGCTTAGAAATGTTGCAGAAGTTAGAGAACTTTAGTAACCAAGAAAGGATGAGAGAACCGAAGAATATTAACAAAAAGAAAAAACCTAAAATTGTTTTTCTATTTGCCGGTCAAGGTTCTCAATATGTAGGTATGGGTCGTCAACTGTACGAAACCCAACCCATCTTTCGCCAAACCTTGGATCGCTGTGCTGAAATCCTGCGACCCCATTTAGATCAACCCCTCTTAGAAATTCTTTATCCGGCTGACCTAGAACCGGAAAAAGCGAGTTTTTATTTAGAGCATACCGCCTATACCCAACCCACTTTATTCGCCTTCGAGTATGCCCTAGCACAGTTATGGCGTTCCTGGGGAATAGAACCAGCGGCAGTAATTGGTCATAGTGTCGGTGAATATGTGGCGGCTACTGTTGCCGGAGCCTTAAGCTTAGAAGACGGATTAACACTGATTGCCAAACGGGCAAAACTGATGCAGTCTCTCCCTAAAGAGGGGACAATGATCGCCGTTTTTGCCGCAGAAGAGCGGGTTAAAGCTGTTATTGAGCCTTATACAAACGAGGTAGCGATCGCGGCTATTAATGGACCAGAAAATTTTGTTATTTCAGGAAAAGCGCCGATTATTGCTGAGATTATCATTCATTTAACGGCAGCAGGAATAGAAGTTCGTCCACTAAAAGTTTCCCATGCTTTTCACTCGCCCCTCTTGGAACCGATTTTAGATTCCTTAGAACAGGAAGCTGCTGCAATTTCCTCCCTACCTCTGCAAATTCCCTTAGTTGCTAATTTAACGGGGGAAGTTTTACCAGAAGGAGCAATCATTGACGCTCGTTACTGGCGAGATCAGGCACGCAACCCTGTACAATTTTATGGGAGTATCCAAACGCTGATCGAGCAGAAATTCAGTCTTTTTTTAGAAGTTAGCCCTAAACCGACTTTATCTCGATTGGGTCAACAATGTTGTCCAGAAAAATCAGCCACCTGGCTATTTTCCCTCGCCCCTCCTCAAGAAGATGAACAAAGCCTGCTAAATAGTTTGGCGATTCTCTATGATTGCCAAGGAGCCAAGATAAACTGGGAAGGTTTTAATGTAAACTGTTCACAAAATTTACTGGCTCTACCGACCTATCCTTTTCAACGTCAACGTTATTGGCTTGAAACCATTAAACCGACTTCTGAAGAAACAACCATGACGACCAATGCCACTAATGTCCAAGCTATCTCCAGCAATCAAAAACAACAGGAGATTCTAATCACATTGCAAACCCTAGTGGGGAATTTACTGCAATTGTCCCCTGCTGATGTCAATGTTCATACACCTTTCCTGGAGATGGGGGCAGATTCCATTGTCATGGTTGAGGCGGTCAGACGCATTGAGAATGCCTATAACGTTAAAATTGCTATGCGTCAGTTATTTGAGGAGTTATCTACTTTAGATGCTTTAGCAACCTATTTAGCTCAAAATCCGGCTAATGATGTCCAGAATACTCAAATTAATACCGAGGTGTTTTCTGCGCCCATTGCCTGCTCAAATAACCGATCGCCCAATGTCGTGCTGAGTTCTAATACCAACGGCTTTCAAGGTCAAACGGCTTCTCCAAAGGTTTCGGCGATCGCCCCTAATATCACAGTTTCTCAAGAGCCTGTACCACAACCAAGGGTTCTGGCAGCATCAGGTTCAAGCGTTCCTAGTTCTGCCCTGGAAAATATTATGGGTCAACAGTTACAACTGATGGCCAAACAGTTAGAGGTCTTGCAAACGGCCAATTTTGCCCCGACGACTACCCGAACCACAGAAAATTCCCCATCTTCCGTCAGTCAAAATAGGTCAAACGGACTTACACAACAGTTAATTCCCCCCCAGCAATTAGCGGCGAACCTAGAGCCAATAGCCAGTCGCACCCGTCAAACCAGCAATCAAGCTTCTGCTCCCCAACCGACAGTAACAGCCACTCCCTGGGGGCCAAAAAACCCTCCAACAGGTGGATTAACTCCCCAACAACAGCAACATCTAGAGGCATTAATTGCTCGCTTTACGGAACGTACAAAAACCTCTAAGCAAATTGTGCAAAGCGATCGCCCGCGTTTAGCGGATAGTCGAGCCTCGGTCGGATTCCGTATGTCCATTAAAGAGATGCTCTATCCCATTGTGGCCCAACGTTCCCAGGGGTCAAGAATTTGGGATGTGGACGGTAATGAATATATTGATATGACGATGGGGCAAGGGGTAACGCTGTTTGGGCATCAACCAGACTTTATTATGTCGGCCATACAAAGCCAACTCACAGAAGGGATTCACCTTAGTCCGCGATCGCCAATCGTGGGAGAAGTGGCTACCCTGATTTGTGAATTAACAGGAGCCGAACGAGCTTGTTTCTGTAGTTCAGGGACAGAGGCAGTAATGTCCGCTATCCGTATCGCTCGGGCCACAACGGGTCGTAACAAGATTGCCATCTTTGAAGGTTCCTACCACGGTCACGCGGACGGAACTCTCGTGAGAAAACAAATCATTGACAATGAACCCCGTTTCTTTCCCCTCGTGTCAGGGGTTTCCCCAAGTATTAGTGCCGATGTGGTGGTATTAGACTATGGCAGTGCAGAGGCTCTGGACTATTTACAAACCAAGGGACAGGATTTAGCGGCGGTCTTAGTAGAACCAGTTCAAAGCAATTATCCCCTACTGCAACCCAAAGAATTTCTGCAAAGCCTGCGACAAATTACCAGTCAGATGGGTATTGCTCTGATTTTTGATGAAATGATTACGGGTTTTCGATGCCACCCAGGCGGAGCGCAAGCTTTATTTGGAGTACAGGCGGATATTGCCACCTATGGCAAAGTCGTTGCGGGGGGAATGCCCATTGGGGTTATTGCAGGCAAAGCCCGTTATCTGGACAGCATTGACGGAGGAATGTGGAATTATGGCGATAAATCCTATCCTGGGGTGGACAGAACCTTTTTTGCGGGAACCTTTAATCAGTATCCCTTAGCAATGAGGACGGCTAGGGCTGTCCTGACCCATTTAAAGGAGCAGGGGCCAGGTCTGCAACAACAATTAACTGAACGCACCGCCGCCTTAGCCGATACCCTCAATCGCTATTTTGAAGCAGAAGACGTTCCTATTAAAATCGAACAGTTTAGTTCTTTCTTCCGTTTTGCGCTGGCGGGGAATTTGGATTTACTGTTCTATCACATGGTGGAAAAAGGTATTTATGTCTGGGAATGGCGTAAACATTTTCTTTCAACAGCCCATACGGAAGCCGATCTTGCCCAATTTGTCCAAGCGGTTAAAGATAGCGTCACAGAATTGCGTCAGGGAGGTTTTATCCCCGCAAAAAAGCATTCCTGGTCAGTGCCAACGCCTCAAAGTGATCCCCCCCTAACCCCCCTTGATAAGGGGAAGAGGATTGATCCCCCCCTAACCCCCCTTAAAAAGGGGGGAGATGTTGATGTCGCTCTTGATAAGGGGATTGATCCCCCCCTAACCCCCCTTAAAAAGGGGGGAGATGTTGATGTCGCTCTTGATAAGGGGATTGATCCCCCCCTAACCCCCCTTAAAAAGGGGGGAGATCAAGACGGTCGGTTAGGGAAAGGGAGCGGGTCTCAAGTCACAAAAACTATACAGTTTAGCCTCTACTACTTTGGTAGCTATGAAGCGGAATTTAACCCGAATAAATATAACTTACTGTTTGAAGGAGCTAAATTTGGCGATCGCGCTGGTTTTACGGCTCTTTGGATTCCTGAACGTCATTTCCATGCTTTTGGTGGCTTTTCTCCCAATCCTTCGGTTTTAGCCGCCGCTCTAGCGAGGGAAACAGAACAGATTCAACTGCGATCAGGCAGTGTGGTTTTACCCCTACACCATTCGATCCGAGTGGCTGAAGAATGGGCCGTCGTGGATAATCTTTCCCAGGGCCGCGTCGGTATTGCCTTTGCATCGGGTTGGCATTCCCAGGATTTTGTGTTGGCTCCTCAGTCCTTTGGTCAGCATCGTGAACTAATGTTCCGTGAAATTGAAACCGTCCAGAAACTTTGGCGGGGAGAAGCGATCGCCGTGCTAGACGGAAAGGGTCAAATGGTAGAGGTAAAAACCTATCCCCAACCGATGCAGTCCCAATTACCGACTTGGATCACCATTGTCAATAATCCCGATACCTATATCAGAGCAGGGGCGATCGGATCGGGTATTTTAACGAATCTGATGGGGCAAAGCGTTGAGGATTTAGCGCGTAATATCGTTCTTTATCGTCAATCTTTGGCAGAGAATGGTTATGATCCCGCGTCGGGAACAGTGACAGTCCTACTGCATACTTTTGTTGGCAAGGATTTAGAACAAGTTCGAGAACAGGCCCGCCAACCCTTTGGGCAATACCTCACCTCCTCTGTCGGACTCTTGCAAAATATGGTCAAGAGCCAGGGCATGAAAGTGGATTTTGAACAGTTAAGAGAAGAAGATCGGGACTTTCTCCTCGCTTCTGCCTATAAACGCTATACAGAAACCAGTGCCTTAATTGGCACACCTGAAACCTGCCGTCAAATTATTGATCATTTGCAGTCCATCGGTGTGGATGAAGTGGCTTGTTTTATTGATTTTGGGATAGATGAACAAACCGTTTTGGCCAACTTACCCCATCTCCAGACCCTAAAAGACTTATATCAACCTCATCTCCCCCCTGATCAAGGGGGGTTAGGGGGGGATCAATCCCCTGATCGAGAGAAATTAGGGGGTGATCAAGTCCCTCTCACCGAAGCCCAGCGACAACTGTGGATTTTGGCCCAATTGGGAGACAACGGCTCTATTGCCTATAACCAATCGGTGACTTTGCAACTACGAGGCCCTGTAAATCCTGTGGCAATGACCGAGGCGATTCAACAAATCAGCGATCGCCATGAAGCATTACGAACCAAGATTAATGCCCAGGGAGATAGTCAAGAAATACTGCCCCAGGTCGAGATTAACTGCCCTATCTTAGACTTCAGTGCTGACCAAGCTTCGGCTCAACAGCAAGCAGAACAATGGTTAAAGGAAGAAAGTGAAAAACCCTTTGATTTGAGCCAGGGTTGTCTGGTGCGTTGGCATCTACTCAAATTAGAACCAGAATTACATTTGTTAGTATTAACGGCCCATCACATTATCAGTGACGGTTGGTCAATGGGAGTAATCCTTCGGGAATTAGGAGAGTTATATTCAGCCAAATGTCAGGGTGTTACGGCTAATCTTAAAACCCCAAAACAGTTTCGAGAATTGATTGAATGGCAAAGCCAGCCAAGCCAAGGGGAAGAACTGAAAAAACAGCAGGCCTATTGGTTAACAACGCTTGTCAATCCGACCGTTTTGAATTTACCCACTGACAAACTTCGTCCAGCTTTACCCAGTTACCAAGCCAATCGTCAAAGTCTAACTTTAGATAGCCAATTTACAGAAAAACTAAAGCAATTTAGTCGTAAACAGGGCTGTACTTTTTTAATGACACTGTTATCAGTTTATAACATTCTCATTCATCGTTTGACGGGACAGGATGATATTCTGGTGGGTCTGCCAACGTCTGGACGTGGCCTTTTAGATAGTGAAGGAATGGTGGGTTATTGCACTCATTTTTTACCCATTCGTAGTCAATTAGCAGGTAATCCCACTTTTGCTGATTATCTCAAACAAATGCGAGGGGTTTTGTTGTCGGCTTATGAACATCAAGACTATCCCTTTGCCCTCTTGCTCAATCAGTTAGATTTACCGCGTAATACCAGTCGCTCCCCTTTAATTGATGTCAGTTTCAATTTAGAACCAGCCATTAATCTACCTAAAATGAAAGAATTAGAGGTTAGCTTACTGCCTCAAAAGATTAGTTTTAAGGATCGAGATTTGCATTTGAATGTGACAGAAATGGGCGGAGAAGCTCTGATTGACTGTGACTACAATACGGATTTATTTAAGGATGAAACGATTCAGCGTTGGTTGGGTCATTTCCAAACCTTACTTGAGGCAGTTATGAATGATCCGCAACACAATCTGCGGGAATTGCCCTTATTAAATCCTACTGAACAAAAACAGTTATTAGTAGGTTGGAATAATACCAAGACTGACTATCCTCAAGATCAGTGCATTCATCAATTATTTGAAGCGCAAGTTGAGCGGACTCCCGATGCGATTGCGGTGGTATTTGAGGAGCAATCATTAACCTACAGTGAATTAAATTGTCGAGCCAATCAGTTAGCCCATTATTTACAAACTTTAGGCGTTGGACCAGAGGTCTTGGTCGGTATTTCGGTAGAACGTTCTTTAGAAATGATTATTGGCTTATTAGCTATTCTTAAGTCAGGTGGTGCTTATCTCCCTCTTGCTCCTGACTACCCTACTGAACGTCTTCAATTTATGTTAGAAGATAGTCAGGTTTCATTTTTGATTACCCAACGTTCTTTATTGGCCTTATTACCTCCTTCTCAAGCTAATGTTATTTATTTGGATGAGATTGAAGAGCAGGTTTCTCAATATCCTCAAGATAATCTCCAAAATAAGTTAATTGCTTGTAATTTAGCTAACGTTATTTACACCTCTGGCTCCACGGGTAAGCCTAAAGGTGTGATGATTGAACATCGGGGTTTAGTTAATTTAGCTCTTGCTCAAATTCAGCGTTTTGGAGTCAACCATAACAGTCGTGTTCTGCAATTTGCATCCTTTAGTTTTGATGCTTGTATTTCGGAAATTTTAATGACCTTTGGTTCGGGAGCGACTCTTTATCTTGCTTCCAAAGATTCTTTATTGCCAGGTCAACCGTTAATTGAATGCTTACAAAAGAATGGAATTACTCACGTTACTTTACCTCCTTCGGTCTTAGGGGTTTTACCGAAAGAACCGTTACCCGCTTTGCAAACTTTAATTGCGGCGGGTGAAGCTTGTTCTCCTGATTTGGTTAAACAATGGTCAGTCGGTAGAAACTTTTTTAATGCCTATGGCCCAACAGAAGCGAGTGTTTGTGCGTCTATTGGACAATGCAATAAAGATGATTTGAAGGTGACAATTGGTAAGGCGATCGCCAATGTCCAAATTTACATTTTAGATGCCTATCTTCAGCCAGTGCCTATCGGGGTGATAGGAGAATTACACATTGGTGGGGTTGGTTTGGCGAGAGGTTATTTAAACAGACCTGAGTTAACGGCGGAAAAATTTATTGCGAATCCGTTTGATCCTGCTCTAACCCCTCTTTCGCCCCCCCAGCCCCCCAACTTTGGGGGGAGTTCAGAACTTATCGAGGGTTCCAAGTCCCCCAGTATTGAGGGATTTAGGGGGCTAAAAGATCAGCCTTCAAAGCTCTATAAAACGGGAGACTTAGCTCGTTATTTACCCGAAGGCAATATTGAGTATCTGGGGCGCATTGATAATCAGGTAAAAATTCGCGGTTTTCGCATTGAGCTAGGAGAAATTGAAGCGGTTTTGCTGTCCCATCCCCAGGTACGAGAAGCGGTGGTTTTGGTGAATGAAAGCGATCACACTGAAAATCGGGCTTTGGTTGCTTATATTGTTCTTAATGATCCGACTTGTGCAACACAATCATTACGGGAGTTTGTTAAACGGCAGCTTCCTGACTATATGATCCCAGCTTATTGGCTGATCCTTGACAATTTACCGTTAACCAGCAATGGCAAAATTGATCGCCGTGCGTTACCGTTGCCCAATCCAGAGTTACATCGTTCGGTAGATTATGTGGCTCCTGACAATCCTACCCAGGAGGCGATCGCCACTATTTTTGGTCAAGCTTTAAAACTAGAAAAAGTGGGAATTTATGATAACTTTTTTGAGATTGGTGGTAATTCTTTACAAGCGACTCAAGTTATGTCACGCTTACGAGAGAGTTTTTCCCTAGAGTTGCCCCTGCGTCGCCTATTTGAACGTCCAACTGTAGCGGATTTGGCTTTGGCTGTTATAGAAATCCAGACTACTTTACAAAAATTACAAACCCCTATTGATCATTTATCAGGCGATCTCGAGGAGATTGAACTATGAAATCCATTGAAACGTTTTTGTCAGATTTAGCCAATCAAGATATTAAACTCTGGATGGACGGCGATCGCCTGCGTTGTTATGCCCCCCAAGGGGTGTTAACAGCTGATATGCAAATCGAGCTTAAAAACCGCCGGGCAGAAATTATTCAATTTCTCGATCAACTGAAATCAGAGGATCAGATCAGTGCTAGGCAGATTCTTCCGATGCCCCGCGATGGTCAATTACCCCTATCCTTTGCCCAGACGAGACTTTGGTTTCTGTATCAATTAGAAGGAGCAACGGGAACCTATAATATGACGGGAGCCTTGAGTTTAAGCGGTTCTCTTCAGGTAGAAGCTCTCAAACAAGCTCTAGGCGCAATAATCCAACGTCATGAGCCATTGCGTACCAGTTTCCAAGCAATTGATGGTGTTCCCGTGCAGGTAATTGATCCCAATCCAATTTGGGAATTATCGCTCATTAATTTGGAAGGCAAGGAAGCCGAGGCAGAAAAATTAGCCCAGGCAGAAGCCCAAACACCCTTTGATTTAACTAAGAGTTCTTTGTTGAGGGTAACGCTCTTAAAGTTACAGCATGAAAAGCATATTTTATTAATTAATATGCACCATATTATTTCTGATGGCTGGTCAATCGGTGTTTTTATTCGTGAATTGTCCCATCTGTATGGGGCTTTTGTTGCGGGTAAAGAACCAACTTTACCGACTTTACCAATTCAATATGCCGATTTTGCGGTTTGGCAACGACAGTGGTTACAGGGTAAGGTTTTAGCGACTCAGTTGGAATATTGGAAACAACAATTAGCGGGTGCTCCTACCCTTTTAACACTGCCAACGGATCGCCCTCGTCCTGCGATTCAAACTTTTCAAGGCAAGATTGAAAGATTTCAGCTAGATAGTCAACTCACTCAACAATTGAAAGCGTTAAGCCAACAGTCGGGTTGTACTTTGTTTATGACTTTGTTAGCCGCTTTTGGGGTGGTTTTATTCCGTTATAATGGCCAGACTGATCTCGTAATTGGTTCAGCGATCGCCAACCGTAATTGTCGAGAAATTGAAGGCTTAATTGGCTTTTTTGTTAACACGCTTGCCTTGAGATTAGACTTATCACAACAACCGAGTTTTGCCACTTTTTTACAACAGGTAAGCAAAGTCACTCAAGATGCCTATGAGCATCAAGATTTGCCCTTTGAGATGTTAGTAGAAGAATTACAGATAGAACGTAACCTAGACCGCAATCCTCTCGTACAAGTGATGTTTGTGTTACAAAATGCAACAAATGAGACATGGAACTTACCTGGCTTAGTCGTTGAAGAAATGTCTTGGGAACTTGAGCCTGCTCGTTTTGACCTAGAGGTTCATTTATCAGAAGTAAACGACGGTATAGCTGGATTCTGTTGCTACAACATTGACCTATTTGATGGGACAACGATCACCCGTCTATTAGAACATTTTCAGAATATACTCAAGGCGATTATTGCCAATCCTCAACAATCGGTCAGCCTATTACCTTTGTTGTCGGAACAGGAACAAAAGCAACTTTTAGTGGATTGGAATCAAACCCAAGCCGATTATCCCAAAGATAAGCTTGTTCATCAGTTATTTGAGGTTCAAGCGGCAAGTCAACCAGAGACGGTCGCCCTCATTTTTGAAGATCAAGTTTTAACCTACGGAGAATTAAACCATCGCGCTAACCAATTGGCCCATTATCTTCAGTCGTTAGGGGTGATTAAGGAACAAATCGTCGGGGTTTATGTTGAACGTTCCCTAGAGATGGCGATCGCATTTTTAGGGATTCTCAAAGCAGGGGCCGCCTATCTCCCCATTGATCCTGAATATCCCCCAGTACGCACCCAATTCATTCTCGAAGATACTCAAATTTCAATCCTATTAACCCAAGCAGAACTGGCAGAAAAACTTCCCAAAAATCAGACGAAAGTTATTTGCTTAGACCAAGACTGGTCACAAATTGCTGACCAACCACAAACTAACCCATACCTCAAAATACAACTTAGCGATCTAGCCTATTGCATCTATACCTCTGGTTCTACAGGGCAACCCAAAGGGGTACTGATTTCCCATCAAGCTCTACTTAACTTGATTTTCTGGCATCAACAAGCTTTTGAGATTAGCTCCTCGGATAAAGCCACCCAAATGGCGGGTATTGCTTTCGATGCAACGGTTTGGGAATTGTGGCCCTATCTTACCGCAGGAGCCTCTATTAATCTGGTTCCCCAAAATATTCTGCTCTCACCGACGAATTTACGGGATTGGTTGCTGAATCAAGAAATTACCATTAGCTTTGTGCCAACTCCTGTCGCGGAAAAATTATTAGTTTTAGATTGGCCGAATCATTCTTGCCTAAAAACCCTGTTACTGGGCGGTGACAAACTTCATTTTTATCCTACTGCGTCCCTTCCCTTTCAGGTAATTAACAACTATGGCCCAACGGAAAATACAGTGGTTGCCACCTCTGGACTGGTCAAATCATCTCCGTCCGATCGCTTTTCGGCCCCGACTATTGGTAAGGCGATCGCCAACGTCCAAATCTATCTATTGGATCAAAACCGACAACCTGTCCCCATTGGTGTACCAGGTGAATTACATTTAGGCGGGGCGGGTTTAGCACGAGGTTATCTCAATCGTCCTGCGTTAACGGCTGAAAAATTTATTGCCAATCCTTTTAGTAATGACCCAGATTCTCGGCTCTATAAAACCGGAGACTTAGCCCGTTATTTACCCGATGGCAATTTGGAATTTTTGGGACGCATTGACAATCAGGTAAAAATTCGCGGTTTTCGTATCGAAACAGGAGAAATAGAAGCGGTTTTAAGTCAATATTTCCTATTAGCTGGCAATGTTGTCGTTGCCAGGGAAGATAGTGCTGGCGATAAACGCCTTGTGGCTTATCTAGTTCCCGCCCTGCAAAATGAGGCCCTACCAGAGCAATTAACTCAATGGCAAAGTGAATACATTGGTGATTGGCAAAGTCTCTACGAAAGAACCTATAGTCAAGGACAAGACAGCCTAACCGATCTAACGTTTAATATCACGGGTTGGAATAGCAGTTATACTCGCCAGCCGATTCCTGCTCCAGAAATGAGAGAGTGGGTAGAAAACACCGTCAGCCGTATTTTGGCCTTCCAACCAGAGCGAGGTTTAGAAATTGGCTGTGGTACGGGCTTATTGCTCTCCAGGGTGGCCAAGCATTGTTTGGAATATTGGGCAACGGATTATTCCCAGGTGGCGATTCAGTATGTTGAACGGGTGTGCAGTGCCGTTGAAGGTTTAGAAAAGGTTAAGTTACGCTGTCAGACAGCAGATAATTTTGAAGGCATTGCCCAGCAGACCTTTGATACCATCGTCTTAAATTCGATTATTCAGTATTTTCCCAGTGTGGACTATCTGTTGGAGGTACTGAAAGGAGCGATTAATGTCATTGGTGGTCATGGTCAGATTTTTGTCGGAGATGTGCGTAGTTTACCTTTATTAGAGCCGTATCACGCCGCCGTTCAGTTAGCCCAAGCCTCTGACTCCAAAATCGTTGAACAATGGCAACAACAGGTACGTCAAAGTGTGGCAGGCGAAGAAGAACTGGTCATTGATCCGACTTTTTTCTTGGCGTTAAAACAACATTTTCCCAAAATTACCTGGGTAGAAATTCAACCTAAACGGGGTTTGGCAAATAATGAATTAACCCAATTTCGCTATGATGTCACTCTTTATCTAGAATCTGTCAATAATCAACCATTACCAATCAGCGAACCAACAGTAATGACTTGGTTAAATTGGCAATTGGATCAGCTTTCTTTAGCTCAAATTCAAGAGCAATTGTTGACCCAAAAACCTGAATTATTAGGAGTTCGCGGTATTCCGAATCAGCGAGTCGAACAGGCTCTAAAAATTTGGGAATGGGTAGAAAATCTCCCTGAAGTTGAAACGGTTGAGCAACTGAAAGAAATTCTAGAAAAACAAGCAGATACCGGTATTAATCCTGAACAGGTTTGGCAATTAGCCGAATCTCTCGGTTACACGGCTCATCTGAGTTGGTGGGAAAGTAGTCAAGACGGTTCCTTTGATGTCATTTTTCAGCGTAATCTGGGGTCAGAAGCGCAGGTCTCAAAGAATCGGTTAGAACGAATTACTAGCATTGCTTTCTGGGATGACAAAGCGATTAAAACAAAACCCTGGAGTGATTACACGAATAATCCTCTACGCGGTAAGTTAGTCCAAAAGTTAGTGCCTAAAGTAAGGGAATTTTTGCAACAAAAGCTACCCAGTTACATGATTCCCCAGGCGTTTGTTTTGCTTGATTCCCTTCCCTTAACTCCCAATGGTAAGGTGGATCGTAAAGCATTGCCTTCTCCTGATGCGGCGACCCGTAATCTGGCTAACAGTTTTGTTTTACCCCGCAATCCCATTGAAGCTCAACTGACTCAAATTTGGAGTGAGGTTTTAGGATTAGAACGCATTGGTGTTAAGGACAACTTTTTTGAATTGGGAGGTCATTCTCTGTTAGCTACTCAGGTGTTATCGCGGATTAATTCAGCCTTTGAACTGGATCTTTCCGTACAAATTATGTTTGAGTCACCCACGATCGCCGGTATTGCAGGCTATATTCAAGCGGTGGATTGGGCGGCCCAGGATAGATCAGATAGCTCGTTAAATCTTGAAAATACTGAGGTAGTGGAGTTTTAGGTTATGACGAAAACGATTGTGGAATTTGTTTGCTACTTGCAAAGCTTAGGCATTACGTTAGAAGCGAATGAAAATCGCCTACGCTGTCAGGCTTCTGAAGGGATTTTAACCCCTACTCTTCGTCAAGAAATTGGCGATCGCAAACCTGAATTACTACAATTTTTACAACGGGCTAAACAGTCTAAAAATACCTATCAATTACCGATTCAACCTGTATCCAGAGACATCCCTCTACCTCTCTCTTTTGCTCAACAACGTTTATGGTTTTTACACTATCTTTCCCCTGATAGTCGTTCCTACAATACCCTAGAAATATTGCAAATTCAGGGGCCTCTCAATCTAACGGTGTTAGAGCAAAGTTTAGAGGAATTAATTAACCGCCATGAGATTTTGAGGACAACATTTCCCACTATTTCAGGAGAACCTATTCAGGCGATCGCTCCTCCCGGTTCTTTTCGCTTAAAAGTTGATAATTATCAAGATTTATCCCCCAATGAACAATTAGCAAAAATTCAACAAGTAGCAGAATTAGAAGCAGGACAAAATTTTGATTTAGCGGTAGGGCCACTCATACAGTTTAAGTTATTGCAATTGAGTCCCCAGAAGTCAGTGTTACTGTTGAAAATGCACCATATTATCTATGACGGTTGGTCTTTTGGGATTTTAATTCGAGAGTTATCGGCTTTATACGAAGCCTTCCTAAAAAACTTACCTAATCCTCTCCCGCCATTGTCTATTCAATATGCAGATTTTGCGGTTTGGCAACGTCAATATCTTTCTGGTGAGGTCTTAGATAAACAACTCAATTATTGGCAAGAACAGTTAGCAACGGTAACTCCTATTCTCACTTTGCCAACGGATCGGTCTCGTCCTGCGGTGCAAAGTTTTCGGGGAGGAGTTGAACATTTTCAACTGGATCAAAATACTACTCAATGTCTTAAAAAGTTAGGTCAAGAACGTGGGGCGACCCTCTTTATGACTTTGTTAGCCGCTTTTGGAGTCTTATTATCTCATTATAGTCGTCAATCCGATCTGCTGGTGGGTTCCCCGATCGCTAACCGTAATCAAGCAGCGATCGAACCTTTAATTGGCTTTTTTGCTAACACTTTGTCTTTCAGAGTCAATTTATCAGAAAATCCCAGTTTTTTAGAATTATTAGAACAAGTCAAACAGACAACTTTAGAGGGTTATGCTCACCAAGACCTTCCCTTCGAGATGTTGGTAGAAAAGCTACAAACTGACCGTGATTTGAGCAGAAATCCCTTAGTTCAGGTAATGTTTGCCCTACAAAATACCTCTCAAGATGCTTGGAATCTTTCGGGTTTAAGTATTGAAAATTTATCCTTGTCAGTGGAAGCAACTGTCAGATTTGATCTAGAAGTCCACTATTGGGAAAACCCAGAAGGTTTAGAGGGTATTTGGCTCTATAGTAGCAACTTATTTGATGCGACTACTATTCAGAGAATGGGGCAAAATTTTCACAAATTAATTAAGGAAATTATTGCCAATCCTCAAACTAAAGTTAAAAAATTACCATTGTTAACAATGGCGGAAACTCATCTATTATCGTCTTGGAATGCCACTCATGCTGACTATTTAGCAGAATATTTAACTTCAAATAAACCCCAATTATCTATCTATCAGTTAGTTGAAGAACAAGTATCATTAACGCCTGATTCTGTAGCAGTAATCTTTGCAGATCAACAATTAACCTATACAGAACTGAATGAGCAAGCTAATCAGTTGGCTCATTATTTGCGTTCTTTAGGAGTAAAAGCTGATTGTCTAGTTGGTTTATGCGTCGAGCGTTCCTTAGAAATGGTAATAGGAATTTTAGGCATTCTGAAAGCGGGAGCAGCCTATTTACCGCTTGACCCCGAATATCCGATGGAACGTTTAAGTTTTATGGTAAAAGATGCTCAAATTTCTGTGCTATTAAGTCAAGAGAAACTTGTAGAAAAACTGCCTGAATATCAAACAAAGCGAGTTTATTTAGACAGGGACTGGCCCACTATCGCTGAGTTCAGTCGGGAGAACTTGAATCTTGAGGTACAGCCCCATAATCTGGGTTATGTTATCTATACTTCTGGTTCAACAGGACAACCCAAAGGGGTGATGATGGGTCAACTAGCCCTGTGCAATCTGATTCTTTGGCAATTGCAAAATACGACCCTGACTAATCAGGCTAAAACGCTACAATTTGCACCAATTAGTTTTGATGTTTCCTTTCAAGAAATTTTCGCCACTTTGTCTGCTGGAGGAAGATTAGTTTTAATAACAGAAGAACTAAGACGAGATACTTCCGCCTTATTAGATTTTCTAGAAAAGCAAGCAATTGAAAGGCTATTTTTACCCTTCGTTGCTCTACAGCAATTAGCAGAAGTCAGCGTTAGTCGTAAATTTTGGGTAAGCAGTTTAAGGGAAGTAATCACAGCAGGAGAACAATTACAAATTACACCAGCGATCGCCGCTTGGTTTAGAGGCTTAGAACATTGTACTTTACACAATCATTATGGGCCATCAGAAAGTCATGTTGTTACCAGTTTTACCCTGACAAATCCAGTAAAAAATTGGCCGCTTCTTCCTCCCATTGGTCGGGCGATTGCCAATGTCCAAATTTATATTTTAGATGCCTTTTTACAGCCAGTACCTATAGGAGTGTCAGGAGAGTTATACATTGGTGGAGTTGGGGTGGCAAGGGGCTATTTAAATCGTCCTGAATTAACAGACGAAAGGTTTATTCCTAATCCTTTTGATCCCCCCCTAACCCCCCTTGATAAGGGGGGAGATGAGAGCTATGAAACTTTAAAAAAGGGGGTAGAGCAGCCGTCAAAATT
>NZ_JADBTX010000138.1:0-13810 GCF_020245945.1 Microcystis sp. M015S2 | reverse complement strand
CAACTTTGACCAACCCCTATCAACCATCCTCCCTATCCTAAAAACCTTTCCTTGGGACAGTAGCGAAGCAATTATCACCCTAAAAAAAGAGCATCTGATCGATATTCTCGATCGCTATCTCAATAACGCTCTATCTGCCACTGACCTAGAAAACTGGGCCGATGCCATCGAATGCAGAGAAGATATCGCCTATGAAACAGATTACGAAGCTCTCATCAATGACATCATTTTTGACCTCGCTAATCCTACCTTAAACGATCCACTATCACCAAAAACAATCGAACAATACATCAGCCAACTTTCCCATTTAAAGTCTTCCTTAATTGCCTAAAAAATTGACCTCTCCTTTGTGAAATTTAATGCGGGTTTACTTGAATCTCAATTTTGTCCGAGGGGTTAAATTTAATTTCCTCGACAACGTAGGAACTCTTACTCGCTACCACCTCGATACCTCTTATTTTTGGAGAATCTAGCGAGGTTAAAGTTACTTCTGCTTTTCCTTCATTAACATCAACAATTTTAAAGTTCTGTAAAGGTTCCTGCCAGCGTTGTCTATTCTGGTTTGGATTGCTTGATCCCCCTTCCCCACGAATAACAAGCGTTCCGCTTTTGATAATAACCTTCCCTTGAAACTCTATCTGTTTGATCTCTTTCATCGCCACTTCTTTTGTTTTTGAATCTCTCCCTAAAGCGATCGTTTTTGTTGGAGAATCGAACTTGATTAATCTCCCAGATAGAGACGTTCCATTTTTTAAAGATACTTTCGTATCATCTGGTATCAATACGGGAATTTTCTTGACGGGAGATCGATCGCCGGTGGCTGGTAGATGATAGCCAGCAAGAGAGGCGATAAAAACTAGGCTAGTTACGGTTATTATTGGGTAGAGTTTTTTCATCTTTACCTTGCCTGAATGATCGGGATTGGGTTGGTTCTGTTTTCGATCTTGGATGCGGTGGGTTAGGAGTAACAGTAACCCAACCTAGGGTTTTTTCTAGAGGGTTTTTTCCATATTTTAGCGTCAGGATTGTCAAAGGGGAAGCGTTTTATCTTCTCTTTATGTTAAAACTTATGAAGGTACTCCTTTATGCGGTAAGCGATAGAAATATGACTCTACAAGAGCTAATGCGGTGGGCGGAAAAATTATCCGCAATCGAGAAACGGCAACTGATCGAAAAAATTACCGCAGAAATGGCATCGGAATCGGCAGAAGTTAATCAACCCCGTCCCTCTTTATGGGGTATATGCGCCGATTTAGGACAGGCTCCCTCGGCTGAAGATATCGATAAAACCCGACGAGAAGCGTGGGGAGATTTTACGGCAGAGGATCTTTAAGTGTTAAAAGCAGTTTTAGATACTCATGCAGTTATCTGGTATCTTTACGCAGATCAACGATTATCCAATTTGGCTCGACAAACCATCGAACAAATTGGCAATAGTGGAGATACGGTTGCTGTTTCCTCGATTACTCTGGCTGAAATTGTCTATCTTGGTGAAAAAGGACGGATTTCCGCTCAAACAATAGAGCGATTGTTAATGGAACTGGACAGGGAAAATTCTATTTTGATAGAAATCCCGCTCGCTCGCAATATCGTGGTTACTATGGGAGGAATCGAGCGCTCGGATGTTCCCGATTTACCCGATCGAATTATTGCGGCAACCGCCCTATATTTAAACGGTCCCTTAATTAGCCGAGATCGAAAAATTCAATTATCAACGGTTAATACGATCTGGTAGCAACGAACTAATCAAATTCCTATTCCCCGAATATAATTGGATGCGGTGGGTTAGGAGTAACAGTAACCCAACCTGCGGTTTTTGTCAATATATTTTTACTTTCCGAAACCTTTGTTCGGGCGGTTTTGTTTGGCAATACGGAGGGCTTTTCCGGTTTTGCCATCCTGTAGTGCAATCCGCATCGATCGCTTTTTCTGGTAGGATTGAATATCCGCCGCTAACGGATGATCGTTATCGATGCGTAGATGGGTTAAAGAACAGATAAGACCCGTTTGTTTTCCCAATTCATTTTTTAGGAAACAAATAATTCCCCCCTCGTCTCCCGTGTAGAAAATTTTATTGATCAAAAACTGGTGATCGGGTTTGTATCGCTCGCCTTTTGTTTCAGCTAGTTTTAACGTTTCGGGAGTTGCACGCACAGGGATCGGTAAACTCGCTTCCATTTTCTCAATTAAAAAACGAACTTGTCGGGGATCGTCGATCGACATGGGTTATTCTCCTTGATAAAATACAAAGAACTGGCGATAGAACCCGGTCGATCGAGTAGGATAGCGATCGAAAACGCCAATCAGGGACATTTTGCCGTGAGCGCTCCGAATTCTCCCCCTCCCGGAACACAGATACTAGGAACCTTCGCCAGTCTTCTCGGTTTGCTGGGGATTTTTCTCTATTTTACGGGATGGATTTATCGGTGGGCCTATTTCGGCTGGTTTAGCCTTGAGATTAACCGTCTGGACTTGCCCTTGCGTTCCTTCCTTTTCGTGCCGATACAGGTCTTCTGTGGCGATTTCGGGGCGTTTCTGCGAACGTTTCTGGCGCTGGTTGCCGTTGCCTTTGCGATTCAATTTACTCTCTGGATTTTGTCTCCCCTGCCATCCTATTCAATTGTCAGTCAATCTAAACTGAAATTTCATCAAAAATTTCAGTTCCTAGGTTTATTAGTCCGGGGAATTCCCGAAGCTCTCCGAAAAGATTTTATCGCTGTTATTTGGTTATTAATTATACTTTTTTGGTTAGCCCGAATTCAGGGATCGAGCGATGCCCGTCGCGATGCAATTAATGATAGTTCTACCTTACCAGTTATCACTTTAGTTTTACCGGAAAAACAGATAGCGATCGGTCGGAATCTGGAGGATGTTTTTACCGATCCTTCTCTCAAAGGTTATCGAATTATCGGTGAGACTAAATTACTCGAAGATCTGCGGGGAAAAGAAACGAATGATAGTAAAGTTAATCCCTCGCGAGTTTGGCGGTTATTAATCCAAAATAACAATTGGACTTATGTTTTTCGCGGGTTATCCCCTCAGTCAGCAGAAAATGAACGTCCGGCGATTCTAGCCATTCGCGAGGATAAGGAAGGACAATTGATGATTCTCGCGCCGGATGTCCCAGAATCCAGGTGAAACTCAATCGGGGAAATTATCGAATTACCCTTGAACATCGAAGCTTACTGCTATAATTACTTACGGACAAAGATAATAAATAAAATTTATGGGCGACTTTTTTGATAACGTGAGCCGTTACCCCCGCTATCTGATTAGCTTTAGTTTAGGGATTTTCTTCGCCTTTTTCGGCTGGTTGGCCCCTTTATTAAAAAATCCCCTCACAGCGATCGCACTTGTCGGCTTTCTGGGGGGAACTTTCGCCTTTCTTTATTTCACCCTCAAAGCCATGCTCGGATTAGCTTGATACAATGGTAAGGGTTTCGCTGTTTTTAGGGGACAAAAATTATGGCCAATGATCGTCGAGTATCTCGCGTGTCCTCGCTAATTAAGCGCGAGGTCAGCCAAATGTTATTAATGGAAATTAAAGATGATCGCGTCGGTGCCGGCATGGTTAGCGTTACCGATGTGGACCTCTCCCACGACCTACAACACGCTAGGATTTTTGTGTCTATCTACGGCAACAAAGATGCAAAGGCCGAAACTATGGCCGGGTTAAAAGCTGCTGCGGGATTCGTCCGACGTGAACTCGGTCAACGCATCCGTCTCAGACGTACCCCCGAAGTGGTCTTCCTAGAAGATTCTTCCCTCGAACGCGGCGATCGAATGTTACATCTTCTTGATCATATTAAAAGCGATCGACCCCCAGAAGATGACGATTCCGCTATCAGTGACCAGTGAACAGTAGAGGATAACTAAATTTAGGCAAAACTGGGAACCTAAAACTTAAACCTGATAACTGATAACTGATAACTGATAACTGATAACTGATAACTGATAACTCAATAGTGAGCGATCGCATTTTATCCCTAAAAGAACGTATTGGTCAGATGATAGTAGTCCGCGCTTCCGGCTATCTCTTTGACCAACAAATCCGCTATCCTGCTTGGGAACCTGTCAACGCCACCCTGAAACATTGGTTAGAAACTCTCCACCTCGGTGGGGTAATTCTCTTAGGAGGCAGCGCCGCCGAAATCGCTTTCCGCAGCCAACAATTACAAAGTTGGTCAGGGGATAATCCTCTCCTCATCGCCGCCGATATCGAGGAGGGGGTCGGCCAAAGGTTTTCCGGCGCTACTTGGTTTCCCCCCCCGATGGCTTTAGGAAAAATAGCCGAAAAAAGCTTGACAAAAGCTACAGAATATGCTAGGGAAATGGGAGCAATTACCGCTAAGGAGGCTCTAGCGATCGGGATTAACTGGATTTTAGCCCCAATTGTCGATGTGAACAATAATCCCGACAATCCGGTTATTAATATTCGTTCCTTCGCTGAAACTCCCGAAATCGTCGCTAATCTAGCTCAAGCTTTTATTTTAGGGGCGAATTCCTATCCAGTTTTGACCACGGCCAAACATTTTCCCGGCCACGGTGACACCAGCAATGACTCCCATCTTGATCTTCCCATCATCAACCACGATCATCATCGCCTAGAAGCGATCGAATTGCCGCCCTTTCAAGCAGCGATCGAGTCAGGGGTTGATAGTATTATGTCAGGCCATCTGTTAATTCCCGCTTGGGATGCCGAATTTCCGGCCACTCTTTCCTCGAAAATTCTCGGGGAAAAACTGCGCCAAAATCTCGGTTTTCAGGGTTTAATCGTCACTGATGCCCTGATTATGGGAGGAGTGACTAAAATTGCCAGTGCTGCCGCCATCGCAGTGAGCGCGGTACAGGCGGGGGCCGATATACTATTAATGCCTCCCGATCCGATCGAAGCGATCGAAGCGGTGTATAGTGCTGTGCAGGCGGGTACAATTAGCGAAGCGAGAATTAATGATTCTTGGCAGCGTATTCAACGAGCAAAAGAGAAATTAGGGCAAAGACAGCCATCCTTAGAATCCTTAAGCAGTTTAGCGGCACCGCAAGCTCTAGAGATTGTCAGCGATATTTTAAAAGATTCCCAAACAGTTAGCGGTAATTTACCCATTAAAGCCACTCAAGGCCGCAATTTAATCATTATCGATGATTTACTCCACTGTGACTTTCTCGATCGCTCTTGTCCGGCGGTGACAATTCCCCGACAATGGGGTTATCAAACGCAAATTATCGACCGTAGCACCTTTAATCAGTCCCTCGTCTCCCCAGAAACGACTCTCCTACAAGTATTTATCCGTGGTAATCCTTTTCGGGGTAGTGCTGGATTAAGGGAGGAAACGAAAGCTATCTATCAAGCTTTGCTGAAAACTGGACAGATTCAAGCATTGATTATTTATGGTAGTCCCTACGTTTTCCAGTGGTTTCGTCAACAAAGCGGAGACATTCCCTATCTTTTCAGCTACGGACAACAAGCAAGCGCCCAAAAAATCGCCCTAGAAACTATTTTTGAGGGGCCTACTAGCGGCGAAAATCAGACCGATACTTTCATTTAAGGGCAAAAATTGCCTAGTAACCATTGGGCAATGCGATCGGAGGCACCGGCCGATCCCATTCTCTGACGACCATTAAAGGCGATTTCTTGCCACTGTGGGGGATTTTGTAATAAATATTCTAACTTGTCCGCCACTGACTCGGCACTATCGCTTAAGAGAATTGAACAGCCTAATAAACGCTGTTGCAGTTTGGCAAAATGGGGAGTAAACTGTGGTCCAGATCCCGCAATTGTGATCGCCGGTTTACCCAAACCGACGAACTGTTCCGTGGCAGTTCCTGCCATGGCGATCGCTAGATGGCAACGGCCTAAATATTCGGCGTAATCCGTTTGAGAAATAGTTATAAATACTTCTTGACAAATAAACTTATTTGTGCTATGTTCTCGCCAACCCCGGGAAATTAAAGCAGCCGTAAAAGATTCTGCGGGAAGAGAAGGAGCGATCGCCGCCAAAAATTCCAGCTTGTAATCGGGAAAACGGCCGATAATGGCCGCCACAGCTGCGAGAATTTGCTGCCAATTGTGGAGAGATTCGGGAAAGCGCGAACCGGGTAGCAGCAGAATAGTTAGGCAATCTTGGGGAAAATCGCCCGTTATCGAGGGTAAAAGGTCATCCATCATCGGATTACCCCCATCGACAACGGGAATTGACCACTGTTGTAAAATTTTGCTAGTTAAACTATCCCGGGGAAAAACCCCCCGACAGCGAGGATGAGCCATTAACCAGCGTTCCCAGGGATAATAACAGGAACCCCAGAGGCGATCGATCATCGAGCTACTATCTAACCATCCCCGCTCATCCCGGAGATAGTATTCCGATTTAGCCGTTCCCACAAAAGCATAATCTGTCCCACTCAACCAAGCAAGGGCAAGGGGTAAGATATCTCCCACCGCGACAATTTTTCCCCCTTCTTGGCCCCAATTTCTGACCAGACGGTATTGACGGGAGGTTAATCCTAATAATCCCTCCCGTAGATCTCGCCATAATTGTTTGACATCCCTAGTTATAAAACCCCCAGAGGGCATTTTTTGACCTTGATCGAGAAGGGGAATCCCCAGACGAGTATAAGCATAACCGTTACCCACTAGGGGTAACGCAGTAATATCCGGACAGTGGGGGGATGATTGCAGTCTTTTAATAATCCGGATCGCGATCTCATCTTCACCGTGGCCATTACTCAAAAATAATAATTTCACTTTTTTTCTTAACTTCTAGCTTAAAGTCCTAAACTTCGGTTGTTTTATTCCCCTCGACCCTAGACAATGCTGATGGTTAGGGAACAATCAATTTTATAAAAGCAGTTAACCAACTCCCATTTAGTCTAATCTACCAGAAGGTTTCGCCGATCGCTTATCTCTGTCTTGATAGCGACCATTTGACCAAAGGTTAAGACTAAGAGATAAGGGATTAGTTTAACTGCTTCTATTTTTCTCGATCATAAAGACCAAATTTGGACCCCCAGAGCCAAGGATGTCAGAAACCTGCTCTGATCGCTATATTAAAATCAGTGGTTAATTGGCATCCTAACGGGAAAAAATGATTATCGACTTACCCGATCGAGAAGCTACTGTCAATTTAGGCGAAAAACTGGGGCAAACCTTGGCCTCTGGCAGTGTAATTTTATTAAAAGGCGATTTGGGAGCGGGAAAAACCACCTTAGTACAGGGAATTGGCTTAGGATTGGGCATTCAAGAGCCTATAGCTAGTCCTACCTTCACCCTCGTTAACGAATATAACGAAGGCCGCGTTCCTTTGTATCATTTGGATTTGTATCGTTTGCAGGGTCAAGATATCGAGGCGCTGTACCTAGAAAATTATTGGCAGGGAATCGAGGTAGATTTAGGGATAGTGGCGATCGAATGGTCAGAACGTTTAACTTTTTTGCCAGAAAATTATCTAGAGATTACTTTACTCGATCGAGGTGAGCAGGGACGACGAGCGCTGCTCAATTTTGTCGGTGGGGACGAAAAAAATAGCGACCCCACAGGAATCGCTATCGGCACTTGACTCTTTAAGCAATCAAACTTTAGCGGTAACTTTCCGCATCTAAGGTTGAAACATTTTACTTTCAGGTTATCTCCGATCAAATAGGATTAAACTACTTAGGGTTTGCTGAAAAAATCAGATAGGAAAAAAAAAGTTATGATGCTAAGGGCAAATTCTGTTTCTTTAATGATAAGTGATTCTGTTGATAATTCTCAATTAACATCAAGATAACTGATAGAAAAGACCAAAAACAGTAACTTTTCTGATTTCGGACAAAAAGAAATAGTAAAACCTGCCTTAGCAGGGTAGAAAGATTAACCACTAAAAGGGTAATGGCGATAGAAGTTTCTGACGTTTCTGAAAGTTTAGTCATCACTCTATCGAGTCCAAAACGTCTTTTAGCTTGTCGAAATTTGCCCTCAATACGATGGCGAAACTTTTCATCTAACTGAGCTTGTTTTTTTAGTTCAGCACTTCGATTCTTCGGTGGTCTTCCCAATAGTAATCCACTAATCAGGATTATTTCCTAACTTTTAACTGCCGACATCTGCCGCATTTCTAAATACACTAATAAAGCGTTAATATCGGCGGGATTGACTCCACCAATTCGCGAGGCTTGGCCGATGGTGGCGGGTTTAATTTTTGTTAATTTTTCCCGCGATTCCATTGACAAAGTTTCGATTTTCATGTAGTCAATATCGGGGGATAAATGACGGTTACTGTGGCGACTAATTTGGTCGATTTGATTTTGTTGTCGTTTCAAATAACCGGAATATTTAATCTCAATTTCTACCCCTTCTCTTTCGGCTAAATTTATATCAGGATTACCTAAACCATAGCGATCAAGATCGAGATAATGGAAGCTAGGACGACGCAGTAAATCCGCTAAAGAGAGAGAACCTTTAATTTTTTGTTCCGTATCCTTAACGATGGCAATTGCCACCTCATCCCGTTCTTTAATTCTCGTTTCGTGTAAGCGTTCTTTTTCAGCGATAATATTAGCTTGTTTGCTCTGGAATAATTGCCAACGCCGGTCATCAATTAAACCAATTTCTCGCCCTAAAGGTGTTAATCGTTGATCGGCATTATCCGATCGCAATACTAAGCGATATTCGGAACGACTGGTTAACATTCGATAGGGTTCCCGCAGATCCTTAGTACATAAATCATCGACCAAAGTTCCTAGATAACTTTCCTCCCGGGGAAAAACAATTAACTCTTTTCCTAAAGCAAACCGCGCCGCATTAATCCCCGCCACCAGTCCCTGGGCTGCCGCTTCTTCATAACCGGTTGTCCCGTTAATTTGTCCCGCACAAAATAACCCCTCAATCTTCTTCGTCATCAGGGTTGGATAACACTGAGTTGCTGGTAAATAATCGTATTCCACTGCATAGGCAGCACGCAACATCACACAGTTTTCTAAACCGGGTAAAGTCCGCAGCATTGCTAATTGAACATTTTCCGGCAGTCCCGTTGAAAAGCCTTGGATATAAAGTTCGGGAATATCGCGCCCTTCCGGTTCGATAAAAATTTGATGACTTTCTTTATCGGCAAAACGGACGATTTTATCCTCAATACTAGGACAATAACGCGGACCTTTGGAGTCAATAAAACCGCCATAAATGGGGGATAAATGTAAATTATCTCTGATTAATTGATGAGTTGCCGCCGTGGTGCGGGTGAGATGACAGTTCATTTGTTCCCGTTCGATCCACACCTCCGGATCAAAACTAAACCAACGTACCTCGTCATCGGGCGGTTGCGGTTCCATGCGAGAGTAATCCACCGAACGCTTATCCACACGGGCAGGAGTGCCAGTTTTTAGGCGACCGGTCTCGAATCCGAGACGATTTAGGGTTTCTGTTAAACCCACCGCCGCAAATTCGCCCGCGCGTCCGGCGGCCATAGACTTGCCGCCGATCCAGATTTTGCCGCCTAAAAAAGTGCCAGTGGTTAAAATGACGGCTTTAGCGGCGAAACAAGTGCCGAAATAGGTTTCTACCCCTAAAACTTGCTCATTTGCCCCTAAAATCAGGTCTGTGGCCATGCCTTCCCGAATAACCAGATTTGCCTGGGTTTCGACGATACCTTTCATCACCGCCGCGTATTCCCGTTTATCGGTTTGGGCGCGTAGGGCCCAGACTGCCGGTCCGCGAGAGGCATTAAGAACCCGTTTTTGCAGATAGGTGCGGTCGGCCATTTTGCCAATTTCGCCGCCTAAAGCGTCCACTTCGTGGGTTAATTGGGATTTAGCTGGACCACCGACGGCGGGGTTACAGGGTTGCCAAGCGATTTTATCGAGATTAAGGGTGAGGAGAAGGGTACGACAACCGAGACGGGCGCAAGCTAGGGCCGCTTCACAGCCGGAATGGCCCGCCCCGACGACGATGACATCAAATTCATCTTGAAAGTCTGCGGCTGAGGAGAAAGTCATACTCGATCGAGGGGAAAATTAGTTAATCAGGCTAATATTCTAGCAATTTTTCTGAGTTTTCCCTCAAATATAATACAAGAATACTAACTAAAGTCATTGACTAACACCAAAGCGATCGCATAAATCTAAAAACAATCTATATAATTCCTGTTTAACCTTGCCTTTTCAGGGCATTATTGGCTAAGTATTATAGGTGCTTATGATATCTTCACGATCGTTCAAAGATTATAATCATGGATTTACTTGCCAATCCCGTCGCTTTGTCGCGGATACAATTCGCCATCACCGCTATCTTCCACATGCTTTGGCCGGTGTTAACCACTGGTATGGGCATTTATCTAGTTATTGTCGAAGGATTATGGCTAAAAACCCGCAATCCTGACTACTATCATCACGCTCGCTTCTGGTCAAAACTCTACATTCTCAATTTCGGCATTGGAGTTGCTTCTGGTTTACCCATGGCCTTCCAGTTTGGCATGAATTGGGCGCCTTTTTCGGAAGCAGTGGGGGACTTTTTCGGAACTATCCTCGGTTTCGAGGGAACCATGGCCTTTATGCTAGAGGCTAGTTTTCTAGGAATTATGCTGTTTGGTTGGGGACGAGTTCCCCCGTTAATTCACTTCCTAGCGACAATTCTCGTCGCTTTTGGGGCTAATCTTTCCACTTTCTGGATTTTAACCGCTAATTCTTGGCTGCAAACCCCCGCCGGTGGCATCTTCGTGGATGGTAAATTTATCGTTCAAGATTACCTACAAGCGATTCTCAATCCCTTCATGGTTAATAGTTTCCTGCATATGTTTTTCGCCACTCTGGAAACTTCTCTTTTCGTCATTGGTGGGATTAGTGCTTGGTATTTGCTCAATAAACGTCACATTAGCTTTTTTAGTCGTTCTCTCAAAATTATTCTTACTCTAGCGATTGTTATCGCTCCCTTGCAAATTTTTGTCGGTCATCTTAGTGCCGAACAAGTGTATCACTATCAACCGGCTAAATTAGCCGCCATGGAAGCGCAATGGGAAACCATTCCTGCGGGAGAAACTGCCGGTTGGAGTTTGGTTGCTTTACCCAAGGATAAAGCGGAGACAAATAGCTGGGAAGTGAAGATTCCTAATGCTTTGGGTTATCTTTTGGAATTAAAACCCAAGTTATCGGAACCTGTTCTCGGCTTAAAAACGTGGAAATACGAAGACAGACCGCACATGGTGGGGCTAATCTATTATTCCTTCCGGATTATGGTCGCTATCGGTCTTTTTCTCGCGTCTTTAATGGCTGTAACTGTTGGGCAATGGCTGCGCGGTCAATTATCTAACGAAAAAATCGACAGTCAAAAATGGTTACTGCGCGCTTGGGTTTTTGCAGCCCCTCTGGGTTATCTTGCGGTGGAAACCGGTTGGATTGTCCGTTGTGTCGGTCGTCAACCCTGGACAGTTTACAATCAAATCCGGACGGTGGATGCTGCTTCTAAACTGCCTGCGGGCGAGATTTTAACCTCTTTAATCGGAATTACGGCGATTTATGTGGTTTTCTTGGTTTCTGCTCTCTATTTCGGCAGTCTTATTATCCGTCAGGGACCCAATCTTAACTTACCACTGCCGGGGACTCAAGAGGAAAAAGTGACCTCACCAGAACTAAATCCTCGTTCCCTAGAAGCGCAACAATAGGAGGAACTATGGAACCTTTACAGTATTTTTTGCCGCAAATTTGGTTTTTTATTCTGGGTTTATTCCTGTTTCTCTACGTCCTCCTCGATGGTTTTGACTTGGGGGTGGGAATTCTTTCCCTGACTTCCTCCTCCGAGAAGCGTCGCAGTATTTTAATGACCAGTTTGGGCAATGTTTGGGATGCTAACGAAACTTGGATTGTCTTGATGGGGGGTTCCCTGTTTGGGGCGTTTCCCCTAGCTTACGGGACAATTTTAAACGCTTTATACCTGCCAGCAGTGATTATGGTGGTGGGGCTGTTATTTCGGGCTGTTTCCTTCGAGTTTCGTGAACATTCTCGTCGCAAGTTGTTCTGGAATTATGCCTTCGGACTCGGCAGTTTTTTGGCCGCTTTGGGGCAAGGATTCGCCCTCGGTGCGGTTTTTGAGGGCATTAAAGTGGATGAATTGGGTCATTTTGCCGGCGGTCCCTTTGATTGGTTAACATGGCGATCGATTCTAGTGTCTCTAACTTTAATCCAAGCTTATGTTTTAGTGGGTTCCACTTACCTAATTCTGAAAACTACGGGTAATTTACAGGAAGTTCACTATAAAACGGCAAAAATTGCCGCTATTACCACTTTTATCGGTGCTGTCTTTATCACCATCAGTACGCCGCTGCTTTCCGACCATATCCGTCAGCGTTTATTTGACCCTCGACTAATTTACATCTTTATCCTCATCCCGATTTTAGCTGTGCTGTTACTGGGTTTATTACTGCGGAGTTTGCAACTAAAGGAAGAAAACACCCCCATGGTCTGGACAGTATTGCTGTTTATGCTCTCTTTTCTCGGTTTGGGATTGTTGATTTTTCCCGATATTATTCCCCCGTCAGTGACAATTTATCAAGCGGCGGCCGCCCCTAGTTCTTTGGTGTTTATGCTGACTTTTGTGGGTTTTTTAATCCCAATTTTACTAGCCTATACAGTTTATAATTACATCGTTTTTCGGGGCAAAATTACTGCTGAATCCTACGGAGAATAGATGACGTTGCCGATTTCAGACATGAATCTTCTTTGGTGGGATTTTTAAGGGGAAACTCTCTAAGCTGTTGGTAAACTGAATTTATTCTAGGAGGTCTTTGGGTGTAATTAACTCGTAACGCTCGAAGGGTTGATGAATCCAAGGATTATCGGGGTAGTATTCCACATAATAGTCAGGTTTGATTCTTGATGCTGCTTTGTACCAGATCACCGCAGTTTTGATATTGGTAATCCCGTATTTTTCCTGTAACAAAATCGAGGTTTTTTGGAGGGTAATTCCCGAATCGACTAAATCATCCACTAATAACAAGGGACTCTTTAATTTGGTTTCGATCATGGCTAAATTCGAGGAAATAGTTAATTCTCCCCGAATTTGATGATTTTGCCCCCCGTAGGAAGCAGCGTAGAGAATAGCTAGGGGTTGACGAAAAAGACGACAGAGAATGTCACCGACGCGCAATCCTCCCTTAGCTAAACAGACAATCTGAGCAAATTGCCAACCAGAACGATCGATTTTTACTGCTAATTTTTCGATCAGACGATGGTATTCATCCCAAGAAACATAAATATCGGCCATATTTTCCATTCCCGATTGATAATTACTTATTTTCGGCAGGTCGATCACTACTCCAGGCCCACCAAACTCGATCGCATTGACAATGATAGAATTCCTGCCATTTACGTCGAGAATCTTCTCCTAAAACGGGAGCGCGGCGATTGATCCAAACGGCCTGAGCTTCTTTAGCTTTTGCCCCACAGTAAGGACAACAAAAATTGTAGGCGTGAACAGCATTCTCTGTCCAGTCAGGAGGAAAGGGACTAAAAGCATCCATAATCTCTGGGTTAAGGGTGTTAACAGTCAAAAAGGGGCTTCAATCGCTGGTGTTTGGGCTATAGTCCTCAATTTCTGCTGCGATAATTTTTACAGCGTTTCCCATAAAAATGAAGTGTAACCTAATTTGGTATTGACGACCGACTCCCCCAAAGGAAAACTTTGTACCTCACTATTAAGATAAATGCTATATAGCGGTATGCACTTGCATGAGGTACAATAGAAGAGGACAATAAATTATAGACCTAGGCAGGAGCCACGACCCGATGAAGCCCTATTCTTTAGACTTGCGACAAAAGATCATCGAGACCTACGAGGAGAATAACCTCT
>NZ_JADBTX010000137.1:0-15955 GCF_020245945.1 Microcystis sp. M015S2 | reverse complement strand
GCGATCGAGAATATCGATCAGATGCTCTTTTTTTAGGGTGATAATTGCTTCGCTACTGTCCCAAGGAAAGGTTTTTAGGATAGGGAGGATGGTTGATAGGGGTTGGTCAAAGTTGACTAGGGCGTTGAGGTATTCTTGTCTATTTTTCATGGGTATTTTTGTTTGATGTGAACAGTATAAGTAGCTGGTTATAATTAAATTGAAAATGGATTTTAGGTTCGATCCCCCCTTAGTCCCCCCTTGATAAGGGGGGTGCTGGTCCCCCATGCTCCCCTTGATAAGGGGGGTGCCGGTCCCCCCTGCTCCCCTTGATAAGGGGGGTTTCTGATAATTTTTAACGCCTACCTACTTAGTAATTATAATCTTTTGGTAACTGTCCATTTTGAACGCCGATTAAAGGGGAAACTATGAAAATAAACTATGATCGAGCCGCTAATGCCGCTTATATTCGTCGTTTTGAGGGAAAGGTTATTGATTCTGAGGAAGTAGCGCTGGGGATTGTCTATGATTACAATGAGACGGATAGGATTGTAGGGATTGAGATTTTAGCAGTCAAACAGAGAAGGGACGAACAATTCAAAAATATTGATTTTCTGTTGGAAGAGAGTGAAAAACAAGAGATTAGACAATGGTTCGGAAAGTTAATACTAAATTGTTAAGTGATGTGAGAAATTCAGGAAATATGGGAGGTGCTATAATTGATATATTTACTCAGTCAAAAAACGATGATTAAGTTAAAAGTCACAACGGTAGGGAACTCTATGGGGGTGATTTTCCCGAAAGAGTTGGTGGAGAAGCTGCGCCTTAGTAAAGGCGATATGCTCTACCTCTTGGAAACGCCGAATGGCTTTGAGCTTACACCCTACGACCCCGAATTTGTCCAGCAAATGGAAGTGGCGGAGGAAGTGATGCGCGAAGACTGGAATGTTTTGAGAAAGCTGGCAACTTAGGCTCATGAACCAGCTAATCTGGATAGCTGATGGGGTAGCTCTCGCGATTCATCACCGCCAAATAGCCGAGCATGGTGGATTAGAGGGTATTCGAGATGAGGGGTTGCTAGAAAGCGCACTTTCCCGACCGCAAAATCTTCTGGCTTATTCTGAGTCGCCTCCTGACATGGCTTCTTTGGCAGCAGCCTACGCTTATGGGATTGTCAAGAATCACCCTTTTGTAGATGGGAATAAGAGAACGGCCTATAACGGTGTGCAGTCGTATTAGGTACAGTGTCACAAGCTATAAACCATGCTAGGCAAAGCTTGGTCTGTATCTCACTCAAGCGCTTACCGCTATAATAGGTTTTGACAAATCGCGATCGGGAATATTTTCATGAAAACGAAGATTAATACCCAGAAAAACTGACTCAATAGATAATCTCCTTGTTTACTTTATTACTAAAAAAATATGGCTAGAGGGGATCAAATATACGCCTATCGGGAATTGCTCAATCTTCAGGGTGTTTATGCTCATCATGGCATCGATTGCGGTGATGGTAGCGTCATTCATTACCGAAAACCGAGCGAGATTGTGGAACGAACTTCCCTAGAAACCTTTGCTAGGGGCGGTAAAATCTATGTGGTGCGCCATGTAGAGGTGGGATTTTCCTTTATCCCCGATGTGGTGGTAGAAAGGGCGCTAAGTCGTCTGGGGGAACAGAAATATAATCTTCTTTTTAACAACTGCGAACATTTTGCCACTTGGTGTAAGACTGGCATTAGCAAAAGTCAACAGATAGAAGAATTTATCCCGATTATTACCCATTTACAAGCGGTGGGACTCTACGAACCTCTGAAAAAATCCCTCATCGGAGCCGACCCCAACAATGCCCAAACCCTGTTAAAAGGGGCTTTAAGCAGTCTTAAGCTCAGTTGGGATGAAATTCACCCCCAGTACAAAAAAGCCATTCAAGAAGCAGAAACATGGAATCGAGTAGCGATCGAAGCTTTAAGCAGAAATCGCGATGATTTAGCCCGGGAAGCCCTGAAACGCAAGGTAGAAGCCAAAAAACAGGCAAAACGCCATCAGGAACAATTGGATCAACTAGCGGCCATGACCGAAAATGTTCTTAAAAGTCTGGTGATTGCTAACGGTTAGTCTCGATTTCAGTAAACTGTTTAGTATCTAACCCTCTGCCGATTGCCTCGGTTGATTCCCATCCACATCAGGTAATTTTAGTTGCTCGCCATGGAAATCTGGATTATTTTACGTTTTTCAATCGCCGCTGCCATTATCGCTTTAGTTTGCTGGTCTTTAGCCAGTGCCGTGCGCGATAGTTGGCAAGTTGCCCGACGGATGCACTCCATCCCTTGCTCCCACTGCCGCTACTTTACCAACGATTATCGCCTCAAATGTAGTGTACAACCCAGGAGCGCCAACACCGAACAAGCGATCGACTGCGGTGATTATTTTCCCGGGGCCTAGTCGGCCATAATACCGAAAAGCTTTTCCAGATGGTGCGAAATTTGCTAGTCTAGGCTAAATAGGTCTGAAATAGTATAGAAACGTGGATACAATTATTGGTCGGGGCAAAACAGCCCGTAGAGCTTACGGTATCGATGAAATCGCACTTGTACCCGGAGTGCGAACCCTCGATCCTAGTTTAGCCGATACCCGTTGGTCTCTCGGCAATATCGAGCGGGAAATCCCGATTATCGCCAGCGCTATGGATGGGGTGGTGGATACTAAAATGGCCGTCCTTCTCTCCGAGTTGGGGGCGCTAGGGGTACTAAACCTCGAAGGTATTCAAACTCGTTACGAGGATCCTAACCCGATTCTTGATCGCATTACCGCAGTCGGCAAATCAGAATTCGTCGGTTTAATGCAGGAACTCTACGCAGAACCGATTAAACCGCAACTAATCGAGCTTCGTATCCAAGAAATTCAAGAAAAAGGCGGTATTGCGGCAGTTAGCCTCACCCCTGCCGGTGCCGTCAAATACGGTGCTATCGTTGCCCAAGCAGCGGCCGATATTCTCTTTGTCCAAGCAACCGTTGTTTCCACTGCCCATTTATCCCCAGAAGCTATCACCCCCCTCGATTTAGTACAACTGTGCCAAGAAATGCCCATTCCCGTGGTTTTGGGTAACTGCGTCACCTACGAAGTCGCCCTTAACCTGATGAAAACCGGGGCCGCTGGGGTTTTGGTCGGTATCGGTCCGGGGGCTGCCTGTACTTCTCGCGGCGTTTTAGGGGTGGGAGTTCCCCAAGCCACTGCTGTGGCCGATTGTGCCGCCGCTAGGGACGATTTTTTCCAGGAAACCGGTAAATACGTCCCCGTTATTGCCGATGGCGGCATTATTACCGGCGGTGATATCTGCAAATGTATCGCCTGTGGTGCTGACGCGGTGATGATTGGTTCCCCCATTGCCCGGTCCTTGGAGGCCCCCGGCCGCGGTTTTCACTGGGGTATGGCCACACCTAGTCCGGTTCTACCCCGGGGAACCCGAATTAGTGTGGGCAGTACCGGAACTATTGCCGAAATCCTCGTTGGACCGGCAAAATTAGATGATGGTACTCATAACCTCTTGGGGGCGCTGAAAACCAGTATGGGGACTTTAGGTGCTAAGAACTTAAAGGAAATGCAACAGGTGGAAGTGGTGATTGCCCCCTCGCTGCTGACGGAGGGTAAAGTCTATCAAAAGGCCCAGCATTTAGGTATGGGTAAATAAAAGTTATCAGTGAACAGTGATCGGTTATCATCAGTGTTAAGTTTTTGATTTGTGCTGGAGATGGGTTTTTTGCTTGGTATGACCATCCCCTTCAGGTTCGGTTCTACCGACTGCCACTATCTCAAAAAACTGTTAAATTGGAAGAACCAAAAGGATAGTTTATAAAAAAATTGAGTTAAGGAGATCAAAGGTGTATAGAGAAAACGATCGCCCTCACAATTTATTCGGTACCGATAGTGAATTTTCCGAGAGTTTGTGGCAGTATGTCCAGACCTTAAGTCCAGAAACAATCGCCCAACTCTCGAAACCAGAATCCCAAGAGGTTTTCCAAGTGATGGAACGCAACATTATCGGACTTTTGGGCAACCTTCCTTCCGAACATTTCGGTGTCACTATCAGTACCAGTCGCGAACATCTGGGCCGGTTATTGGCCTCAGCAATGATGAGTGGTTACTTTCTCCGCAATGCTGAACAGAGAATGAATTTTGAAAAATCCCTCGCTACTCTCCAGAGCGGTTCCAGCGATTTTTAAAGTTGAGCGGTAGTTAGTTTGAAAGGGAAAAAGAAGCAATCAGATTTTAGTTACAAGATAACTTTGATCTGACTAATAACTGATAACTGATAACTGATAACTGATTAAAGACAGTTTTGCTGCCAGAGTAGCTCTTTTTCGATTCCTTGTTTTTCTCCGGGGGGGACAGTCCTTTCTCGCATAATATAAAGTTGCAGGGATTTAATCTGTTGATCCCTACCGTGCTGCTGATTCCAGTTTTGACAGAGATAATGACCAAACTCTCCATAAACTGACCGACCAATAGCTCGATCAAGATTAATAAAATATTGTCGCCACTGCATGGTTTTATACAAACGATTGCGATCGCTATCCGTGGGTTTATCCCAAATTACCGGCTGTTCTTCCCTAAATAAATCTACCGTGGAACCATCGGCTAATTGACTGACTGCCACAAACCAAGCATCATCGCGAGGCGGACCAGGAGCAAAAATAGTCCAATATTGGTCTAAACGGGTAACTCTTGCCAAAATATCAATTGTATTAAAAGTACGACGGGTGAGCAAGCGATCGAGGGATTGAACTAAAGGTGTATTTAAATCACCCCTATCGACCGATTGCCGGACAAAACTGCGTAAATTCCAGATACTGGTCAACAATAAGAAGAAAATTACCAAAATATTTAAAGGTAAAGAGGATTTAATCGTCAGGGGACGAAACTTGAAAGGTTTGGTGAAATTGCCCATAAAACGACGATGGGAGGCAATCCACTCATAAATTCTCGTTCCCAAGACCATGAGGGGCGGTAAACGCAAAATTGGCGCTAAAAACCAGAAAATTGGCGAAAGACTGACAACATAAACCAATGCTGACCATTTAAACCAGCGTTTTCCCTGCCAATCTTCCACCACCCAAGAATTTTGGGCCACCATATCCTCGTATATTGAGGGGTTATCCTGAGCGACTAACAGGGGAGTGCCGGGTAAAATAAGAAAAGTGCGGAGAAGATGAACAACTTTTTTGCAAAATCCACAATCTCGATCATAATTAATCCTTAAACCTTCTCTTTCTGGGGTTATAATCCGTTTTTGTCCCCAATCCCAGACAAGACTAGGGATGATGGGCAACCAATGGGTAATACTCAAAAACGGGAAAATTCCCAGATGAAAACTGAGACCAAAACCGATATGTAAGAGAATAAACGAAAGAATAGCGACTATTTTGAAGAAACTATTGCGAAAGGGGATAAAAATTAGCAGTGGACCCACCCATTCAAAGATTAACGCTGAAAAGGTGAGGATTTCTAGTAATTGTGGCGGTAAAGATAGTAAAAAACCGGCAAAAGCAGTACCGTATTGATCGTAACTGAGAGAGTAATAAACGGCTGTACCATCGGGCCACCAAGTCTCACTTTTGGTTTTAAAGGCCGCTGACCACATATAGATGTAACACACCTGTATCATAAAAGCCACCGTGGCAGCCGAAACCACACGCTTGGGTAGGGGGTTGGGATTGGTGTTTAAGGCACTTTCCACGGAATAACAGGCACCGAGGGGTAAAAACATCGCCCAGAATAATACTGCCCGGATTACGTCATCGGCGGCAAATAGTAACAGGGGGTTACGATGATGTAAAGAGACGATTAGCGCCCAAGTGGCGATCGTGGCTAAACGGGTATGATAGCCAATTAAAAGCAATAATGCGATCGCTATAGCCAGAATAAACAGGATACTCTGCACCAGTACCGAGTCACTGAGAGCAAAAATCGACCAGTAAAAAGGACTAGCAGAGACTTTCGATAAGCTTTCTAGGGGTAAAACCCCTAATTCGCTGTAATGGGCAGTTACTTGGCTAAAACGAACCGATAAATCTACTAAAACCACTAACGCCAAGGCAATGCGAAATAAAGCCAGCGATCGCAGGTCAAACCCGAAAATCTCTGCCAGTCTTTGTCTAAATGATTTTGTCATTATCGCCATAGGATGATGATTGCCTCCATTTCTTAAATAAACCTACTTTATAGCAAGTAAAAAGGCCAAAGGCAAAAGAAAGCTGTCGGCCTTGTCAGTTATCAGTTATCAGTTATCAGTTTTGAGTATTAAGTGAGCAGTATGTATTGAGTTTGCATCATCAAATGGCACTAACAGTGCTGTCTTTTTACGGCTCTCTCATTCTTTGTGTGATCAGTTTAACTTACTATAGAAGCGATCAATCTTTGTGTCCTCTGTGTCTGGAGTGGTTCCTTCCACTCGCTCGCCGGCAGGACTGTATCTTAGAATACATTTTACCCACCAAACCTAAGAGAGCCTTTTCACTGATCAGTGATTGCTGATCACTGATTACTGATTATCGGGACGGGGAAGAATTGATCGGGGGTAAAGAAGGAGAAAATTCGCCACCTTGATCGAATATTTCCAGATTCCATTGACCAAAACGATTACTTTCAAAAGCAATAAAACGACCGTTACCACTAATCGTCGGACGACGCACTTCTCCTAAAATATTTTCGGTGATATTTTTTGCTTGCAGAGTTTGTCGATCATAAATATAGATATCGGGTTTACCGGACTGTTCCGACACATAAACAATATAGCGACCATCGGCACTAATATCCGGTTGATCTTGATAGGTTTTTGCTTGATTTAACCCAGGTAGGGGAACTAAACGATTAGCCACTCGATCGAATAAATAAATCGTTCGTTGACCCCTGCGATCGGAGGCAAAGACCAGATAACGACCATCGTAGTTAAAACGGGGATTATCTTCAGAGGAAGGGGTATTTAAAGTATTTCCTAAAATCTGTTGGGGAGGGGTGACAAAACCCGCATCACTACATCCCCCCAGACTGATGATATTAACCGCAAGCAAAAGTCCCAGAAGTTTAGGAAACCTGATCATCGGTCGGCACCGGGGAAGGAAGGATACAACAATTAATATCATCCAGACAAACTTTACCCCAATGCAATGCCCAACGCACCAATTCCACCCGATTATCGGTTTTTGTTTTTGTCAAGATATTACTAATATGATTATCGACGGTACGCTTACTAATCTCTAGCTTTTCCGAGATTTCTTGATTAGTTAAACCATTAGCCACCAAATCGAGTATTTCTAGCTCTCGATCGGATAATGAAGCGGCTGTTTGAAACTTCCCAGCAGACATGAGCATAATTCCTCTAGTATATCTACTTATCATTCTAGAAGAAATTTTTCTCCTAGGAATCGATAATCAGTAATCAGTGATCAGTAATCAGTGAAAATACAGCACTGTTACTGCCATTTGATGATGCACACTTAATACATACTGCTCACTTAATACTCAAAACCTGACAGGGGGACAAGCTGGCTGAACTCCTTACAGCACAAGCTTTTTGGGGTGTTCGAGCAAAAAAGTTCGATGCAGCTGATCCCCCGTTGTTGATAAAGATTTCTAGTAAGTTCGCCCAAATCCCTGATTCTCTCCTTAGCTTTTTGGCTGAAAGCGATGTATCTGTTTGTAACTGAGGAGTCTCAAAACCTTTACGGACAATGCTTTGAGAGGGTTTGTTCCCCTGTCAGACTCAAAACTGATCACCGATCACCGATCACTGATTCAAGGCTGACGGCTGGTACTATATAATAAAAAACGCTCCTTAGTTAGATATTGAGAAAAACATGGAAGTTATCCCCGCTATTGATATTCTCGATGGCAAATGTGTGCGACTTTATCAGGGAGATTACCAACAATCGCAGGTTTTTAACGATAATCCCGCAATAGTGGCGCGAGAATGGGTCAATCAGGGGGCAACCAGATTACATTTAGTTGATTTGGATGGAGCCAAAGAGGGTAAATCGGTTAATTTGTCAACTATTGAAACAATTCTTAATGATATTGCCATTCCCGTACAGGTGGGGGGTGGACTGCGGGATCTAGAAACGGTGAGTAATCTCCTAAAAATCGGGGTAGAAAAGGCGATTTTAGGGACAGTAGCCGTAGAAAAGCCAGAATTAGTCAGCGAACTTTGTCAAAGCTTTCCGGGGCAAATAATTGTCGGTATTGATGCTCGCGATGGCAAAGTAGCCACCCGGGGTTGGTTAGAAACTTCCGAGGTAGCGGCGATCGCTCTTGGTCAAGATATGGCAAAAAGAGGAGCCAGCACGATTATCTACACTGATATTCATCGAGATGGCACGCTTTCGGGCCCTAATCTCGCCGCTTTGCGAGAATTAGCCGAATCTGTCGACATTCCCGTGATCGCATCTGGGGGCATTAGTTCCCTGACAGACCTACTGAGTTTATTGTCTTTGGAGCCTTTAGGAGTAACGGGAGTAATCGTGGGCCGCGCTCTTTATACCGGTGCAGTTAACCTCTCGGAAGCGATTAGTGCGATCGGATCGGGCCGTTGGCAGGATCTACCCCCGAATTTTTTCGCTTAACGGACTTGTTTGAGAGTATCCACCTGTTTATTGAACATATCGGTAAATAGTCCCAAAACGGTGCGATTTTCATTGACTTTGATGTTCACGCTCACGGACATCCCCGATTGCAGCGGTAGAGTAGATTTATCTTTCAAAACTAAATCTTGACTGTTCAAGCGTACCCGGACGGGGAACCGATAAAAACGGTGAGTTTCGTCGGGAGGTAAAGCATCGGAACCGATCGAGATTACTTCTCCTTTAATATCGCCGTATTCACTGTAGGAAAAGGAATCAATGCGAATATCGGCTTTTTGTCCCACGCGCACAAAACCGATGTCTTGGTTAGTCACGTCCACCTCTGCCACTAAACAACCTTTAGCGGCATCTTTGACCTCGGTAGGACAGCCATCGGGAACAAGTTTTAATAATGCTTCCGCTTGACTTGGTTGGGGAACAAACCCTGGCCGCGCCTTGAGATCAAAGACCACACCATCAATCGGGGCGGTAATTTTTTGATATTTAATCGTCTGTTGTGCTTGACTAATTTGACTGTCTAGTTCAGCAATACGCTTGTTATTATCAATGATAACGCGACTGATCTGACTATCGATTTCAGCGATCCGTTTGTGATTGTCCGCCATTTTATCGCGCACATCTTTTTCCGTGATTACTGTGGTATTAATCAGCTTTTCTCCCGCTTGGGAGATCAACAGGGAATAACGCTTTTCTTCCTCTTCCAAACGGGAAATTTCGGCGATGCGGGTTTGTACTTCTTTCTCTTGTTTTTCTCGATCGATTTTGCCGTTAGCTTCTTGCTGCTGCAATTCATTTTGACGGTCAGTGACCGACTGTTTTTGCTTGTTGATCTGATAACGAGCGATCGCACCTTCATCCCCCAAGGGTTCAATATCGTTAAGAATATTACGCTCGATATCCAAGCTTTCTTCGCCCTGTTTCATCGCATTGGCATTACGAGTCTTAATTTCTTCTAAGACGAAGCGATCATTGATTAATTGCGAGCGGGCATCGGCCAACTGTACCCTGGTTTGGGCCAATTGTTTTTCTAATTGTTCCATTTCCAATCTAGCGGCCGCTTGTCGAGAATTGGCCTCCCGTTGGGCCGCCTCTAAACGGGCTAATTGATCCCCCTGTAAAGCAGCGCTAGAGGCACCTTCATTGACCTGTGCTTGATAAAGTTGATTCTCTGCCACTAAAGCGGCACGATTACGGGCTAAATCGGCGATTTCACTCGGTAATTTTAATTGAGCGATCGAGCTCTCCACTTGTGCCGGTGTCAGATCCTGCGCCATTAGGAGACGATAGAATTGATTTTCCTTCTCAGCGCTGGTGCGAATTTTTCTCAAGGATTCTAACTGCACTTGCGAGGCACTGGAATCCATTAAAACCAGTACATCACCTTTGTTAACTCGATCGCCGTCTTTAACTTTCACGAACTGTACTACCCCGTTCACCGGTGCTTGTACTTCTTGCACTTTGCCCTGGGGTTTAAGTTGCCCTTGGGCACCCACCACCTGCTCGATTTTGGCGAACGCTGACCAAATTAAAGCGGCAGTGGTGACACTCATTAATGTCCAGATAATCGTCCGCGACCAAATGGGTGATTGTTTCAGGATCACCGATTGTTCTGGTGGGCTGAAAGTGGGTAAAGAAGGGGTAATACTTTTATTTTTCGTGGTAGTGGCCACGTTTTTACCCGCTTGGGTCAGTTCATCGCTTTTACCGTTGCCGTTGCCGTTTTGACCGTTGTTAGAATTACCGTTCATGGGGATTCTCCTATATTTATTTGGGTGTTAGGGGTTGGGGGTTGGGGAGAGGAAATTATGAATTATGAATTATGAATTATGAATTGGGGAGAGGGTAGTGGGGTAGTGGGGATCATAAATAAAGACAATCTCCTGACTACCGGCTCCTGACTCCTGTCTCCTGACTCCTGACTCCTGTCTCCCGACTGACTAGATTTGCGAATCCTGTTGTTTATAGAGAGTATAGTAAAGGCCTTTTTTGGCCATTAATTCCTCGTGGGTGCCTTCCTCCGCTACTGTCCCCTTATCCATCATGACAATAATATCGGCGGATTTGATCGAAGCTAAACGATGGGTAATAAAGAAGACCGTATGATCCTTGAAAGCTTCTTTGAGATTCAGGCACACTTGCCGTTCGGTGTTATAGTCGAGGGCGCTGGTGGCCTCATCAAGAATGAGAATTTGCGGTCTTTGCAGGACGGAACGAGCGATCGCAACCCGTTGTCGTTGTCCCCCCGATAGGGATGCCCCCCGTTCACCGACGCGGGTATTATAGCCATTAGGCAGGGTCATAATAAATTCGTGGGCTGCCGCCGTTTTCGCTGCCGAGACAATTTCCTCCACAGTCGCATCGGGGTTAGTCAGGGCGATATTTTCCTGTACCGTACCGTCAAATAATAGGGTTTCCTGGGGAACCATGCCGATTTGACGACGGAGGGAATAGAGTTCCACTTTGTTGATATCGTAGCCATCGATGAGAATCCGTCCCGATTCTGGTTCGTAGAGACGGGCTAATAGTTTAGTAATGGTACTTTTCCCAGCGCCACTTTCCCCCACCAAAGCGACAAAAGTACCGGCGGGGAATTCTAAATTGACGTTGTATAGTTGCAGGGGTCCGTGGGGATTGAAGCGGAAAGCGAGGTTTTCGTAGGTGACGGCGCCTTTAATTAAGGGCATGGGGATATTTTGGCGATCGAGTTCCGCTTCTTGGGGAGTATCGACGATATCGGCTAATCTTTCCAGCGATAAGCCGGTTTCTTGGAAGTTTTGCCAGAGTTGGGTCAAACGCAGAATCGGCGAGGTAACGTAGGAAGCGATAATCCGGAAGGCGATTAATTGACCAAGAGTGAGTTTTCCGTCTAAAACTAGGGCTGCTCCTACCCACAGCACTAATAAACCCGATAATTGGTTAAAGAAGTGACTAAAGGAACCGGCCAAAGTTGAGGTCATTACCGTTTGAAAACCTTCGGCCACATAGCGTGCATAACGTTCTTGCCACTGCCAACGGGAACGCAATTCGATATTCTGTGCTTTTACTGTTTGGATTCCCGTCATCACCTCTACGAGATAGGATTGGGTTTCGGCGTTTCGTTCGGCTTTTGCTCGCAGTTGTCGCCGCACGATCGGTGCGAAAATAGCTGTGGAGAGAACTAAAATCGGCACGACTCCCAGGGCCCAAACGGTTAGAATCGGGCTATAGATCAACATAACCACGATGTAGATAACCGAGAAAATGGCATCTAATACCACCGTTAGGGCTGTACCTGTTAAAAATTGCCTAATATTCTCTAATTCGTTGATTCTTGTCGAAATTTCCCCCACAGGTCGCCGTTCAAAGTATTTCAGGGGTAAACGCAGCAGGTGATCGATAATTTCTGAACCGAGGGTCATGTCGATGCGGTTAGTGGTATCGACAAAAAGGGATGTCCTCAAAAAGGTTAAAATTCCCTCAAAAACGGCAATTACTAAGAGGAAAATCCCGAGGGTATTCAAGGTTTCTGGGCTATTCTGCACGATCACTTTATCAATGATCACCTGAATCATCAAGGGATTGGCCAGGGCAAATAACTGGACGAAGAAAGAAGCGATAAAAACTTCTATTAAGACTCGTTTATGTTTCTTGACAGAAGGCCAAAACCATGATAGGCCAAAACGCTGTTGCTGGGTGTGTTTGGTGGGTTTGAGCAGGACTACTTCTCCTTTTTCGCCCCAAGATTCCAGAAATTCGCTGGTTTTGCGTTTAATTATCCCCCGTTCGGGAACGGCGATCGTGGTTTCCCGTTGATTAATTTCGTAGAGGATAACGATGGTGTCTTGCCAGCGAATTAGGGCAGGAGGGTTGATATTGGGCAAGGAAGAAGCATTTAGGGGTACTAATTGGCTATCAAGTCCCACTACCTCAGCCACAGCCCCACACAGAGGTAGGGAAAGGCTGCCGGTTCTTTGCAGTTGATCCCCTAGTATGCGTTGGATCACGTCCTTGCGAAAGGGGATATTAAAATATTTGCAGAGCATCTGAAAACAGGCACTCACCGCCTCTAGTTCCGTTTTTCCCCCGAAAAACGGATAGGGTTTCCGGTTTTTCTGAACAGTTTTTTCAAGGTCGATATCGCTGGTGATGTCGCTTATTCTTCCTTGGGGGATATCTAATACCTGGGTAGGTTTATTTCCCTTGATGACTTGGGTTTCTAGGATATCATCCGTTTCTGTTGCTGCGGCCGCTTCGGTTGCAACTGTCAGGAATTCGTCTAACTGGTCGCAACGCGCTCGCTCCGCGAGATCGGAGGAAAGACCTAATAAGCGGGTGTTAGTCGGATTGTTCTGGGTGATAACTGTGCCGATAGGATAATTATCGGTATTTTCGCTGACTAACCAGAGATAATCATCGTTAATCTGGTTGTAGGACACACAAGCTTTGTTTAAAAGAGCCTGAGCAATTTCTTTCAGGTCCCCCCCACCCCAGGCCTGTTGATTAAGATAGGAGCCTAGGGTCGCATAAACTTCAGCGATCGAGGTTTGTTCAAAGAAATATTGCTTAAATTCCGGGTAATTATTGATTAAAGACCAAAAATCCTCTTCTTTTAAGGTTAAACAGATCGTGACTTCCGAAGAAGCGATCACCGTTTCACAGGGGGTAGCGCGCAGCAGACTGATCCACCCGAATAAATCTCCTGGCTGCAATTTAGCCAAAGTAACCGGCAACGGATTGTTGACCCTAGCATCGTAACCCAAAAGTCTGGCCTCTCCCTCGTAGAGAAGGACGAGGTGAGAGGGTAAGCGATCGCACTTGAGTATCGCATTGCCCATCTCATAGCGAAAGGGTTGTAATTTCTGGCCCAGAGAACGTCTAACCTCGACGGGCAGACGATCGAAGGGCTGTACGGTCTCCAGAAAGGCGGTAAAATCTAAAGTGGTATAACTCATTGGCTAGGCGAAAATTGACTAGGTTGGCAAATAATTAGGCGAAAAGACTGGGTTTACCCAGTGTTGCGAGGAAATGCTATATAATAATCGATACCTGCTCGCCATTGACCGGGGTTGATTCGGAGATAAATTTTACTGTTTGCATTTGAGTCATTAACCATTGTTGGAATAAATCATTGCGTAAGCGTTGGCGGGTGGGAGGATCCAGTTCACAGGATAAATATTTTTCCAGTCGGACAATCACCACCCATTCTCCCACTTGCGTCGGTGGCCACACTTGCCCCGGTTTACTTGCCTTGAGAATTTGCCCGATCTGGGGATGGGGGGCGCTCAGTTCCACAGGTCCAATTAGTCCTCCGGTTTCTGCTTCTGCCCCTTGGGAGTATTTTGTGGCTAGTTCAGCGAAGCTATTTTCTCGATCCTGTATCCGGAAAAATAGCTCTTGGGCAATGCCGATATTTTTTGTCCGAATCAGCGAATAAACCACCTTATCCAATTGATTTTTGACTTGCAAGAAGTAGGACTCTACTTTGTTATCCCAAGTCTCCTGTTTAAATTTTTCTAATTTAATGTCCCGAAGAATTAGATATTCTAGTTGTTCGGAATCCATCCCGTTTTGTTGTAACCAAGATTTCATTTGCTCATCGTTGGCAATTTGATTATTTTGATAGAAACGGGAATAGGCCGCGTTTCTTTCTTCGGGATTGCAGGTGATATTGGCGATCGCTTGCTCGATAATTACTTCCCGGATTAACTGGGGTAACATACCATATTTTGCCAAAAGAGGCAAGACCTGTGACTCGCTAATTTTTTGGTCGCCGATTTCAATAATTGAACTCATAATAAATACATTTTCCTCACAGAAAGGTTTAAAACTATCAACTCTAGGAGCTTCTAAATTTTATTGAGGTGATTATACGTCAAAAGAGCGATTTCAAGGTATTCCCCCCCATTCTAATTTGAGTTTTCCCCCGTGAAAGCCGAAAATTACAGAAATTAAAGGAATAAGTCGGTCATCCAGGCGGGGGTGGGGAGGGGAATTGGTTCGGCCTAGGCCTCCCCAAAAATCCTGCTCAGAAACCCCTAATCACACCACTAATTGACTAGAATAGACTTCTTGCAGAAGTGGGGGAAGGGGGAAAGGGGAAATTTTAACCTTTAACCCTTAAGCTTATAATATGCACCCCTTTTCCCTACATTTGCAGAAAATTTTTTGATTTATGCAAGAGATCTAATGATATGATATAGGTCTAGCTGCCTTGGAGAGGTGGCAGAGTGGTTGATCGCGCTCGACTTGAAATCGAGTAACCAGCAATGGTTCGTGGGTTCAAATCCCACCCTCTCCGTACTCAACCAATCAAATTTGGACTCAGGTTGCCCGATTGTTCGTAGAGGGGAGAAAATAAAATATACTAGGCTAAAAGGACAATATTGAGGCAGTAGCCCCCCTGGCATGGTTTTTTGGAAAAGATTGTTTAATAGCTCGGAAGTCACTACATCTCCTGACTATTCGGGAGACTTGGTAGAGGTTGCCCAGAATGACCTCGGACAGACGCGAGTGTTTTTTAGTACCGATCGAGAGCTAGATCTATATGAGTTAGAAGAACTTTGTGACTCGGTGGGTTGGGCCCGTCGTCCTTTACGCAAAGTTAAAAAGGCGATCGAATGTAGTTTTTTAGTGGTGTCGATGTGGGAAGTGCGAGGTAATCGCCGTCGTTTAGTGGGTTTTGCCCGTGCCACTTCCGATCACGCTTTTAATGCTACAGTCTGGGATGTGGTTGTTCATCCTCACTATCAAAGTAAAGGCTTTGGTAAAGCATTAATGAAATTTATAATCAGGAAGTTGCGGGGTGAGGATATCAGTAATATAACTCTTTTCGCCGATCCACAGGTGGTGGATTTCTATCGTCGTCTCGGTTTTGTTCTCGATCCCGAAGGTATCAAAGGGATGTTTTGGTATCCCGATTAAGAATGCGGCTCTTAGGCTATACTAAAAAAGGAGTTTGTTTCGGGATGTAGCGCAGCTTGGTAGCGCGCCTGCTTTGGGAGCAGGATGCCGCAGGTTCAAATCCTGTCATCCCGACTTGAGAGAAAATTCTTCAAATCTTAACTTTGTCTCCTTTCCGGTTGACAAAAAATGCTGCCTTCTTTTACTGCCAAACTCAGGTGATACCAAATCCGTTGAGTATAGGCTACTTAGGGTTTGCGGCAAAAAGTTTTTCGTGGGGTGTGGGGTGTGGGGTGTGGGGTGTGGGGTGTAGGGTTTTACCGATGTTGAGGGGGTCAATTACCTAATTTTCAGGGAAAAAGTCCCTGAATTTTCCCCCCGATCACTCCCATATTTGCTACTTTTTGATTGACAAAAAGTCTAAAAGTCTTACCCAACAAGGTTTTTAGATTTATTCAGCAAGCTCT
>NZ_JADBTX010000136.1:0-33015 GCF_020245945.1 Microcystis sp. M015S2 | reverse complement strand
GTCTGAATTGGCGTATGTTGTATTCAGTAACCTTTTATCAATAATCAATCATAGTCCATCGCATAATTAGTCTCAACTGCGATTGGAATGATTGAATGAATACTATGATTATGGCCAATTCAAGTCTGAATTGGCGTATGTTGTATTCAGTAAACTTTTGTCAATAATCAATCATAGTCCATCACATAATCACACCAATCACAGTCAAGACGGCATGGGGGAGTAAATACCACTAATGATCCGTGTTATACTAAATCCGTTGAGTATAGGCTACATATCAGGAGAGGCAAAAGGCACTCATGCAAAAGGCAAAACGGAGAATAAATAATCAGTTTTTAATAACCGGATTTAGTATTATCTTAAAAACGGAGATAGATGGGGGGTTTGGTCTTGCAAAATCGGCAAATAGGGATAAAATCAAAACAAGTTAATTTTTTCCTTACCATATCATGTTAACCCCATCGGATAGTAAATTATCTAAGCAGCAGCGGATTCTCTCGGCTGTTTCCGAAGAGGAACAGCTTAAACAGCAACGAATTCAGGAAGTGCTATTGTTAATAGATAGTTTATTCCAAAGAGAGGAAACGACTTTTAGAATTATCATCGACTGTCTTTACGATGTGGGTTCGTTAAATTTAATTAATAAAAAGTTTCATAGTCGTTACTTAAATTTTATCATGAAAGCGATCGCTCGTTTTTCTAAGCCTATATTCAGAATTTATGCTCTCTATTGGGTGAAGAAAAATAGCCCCAAATTAATCACTAATTGGTTGGCTAGTAAGGTTAAATTCTAGCCAAGGATAAACTCCAGAGACAGTAAACAGTGATCAGTAAACAGTGACCAATAACTAACCACTGATAACTGATATAGCGTTTCTCATAAAGATGAAGTATAGGCTAATCTGATCCTGTGTCCTGACTCCCCAAAACGAAGACTTCGTACCTCACTATTAAGATATAGGGACTAAATTTGCACCTGTCTGAGATGACGACGGGGATCGGTGCTACGCTGAGATTTAATTTTCTCGTATAATTCCCGTTCGATCGCCGTTAATTCTTTGGGAGTATCGATGACAATTTTGACTAATTGATCGCCGCGTTGTCCTTTATTATCGATCCAACCTTTGCCTCGTAAGCGCAGGGATTGACCGGAACGAATACCGGCAGGGACTTTTATCGTCACCAGGCCATCGGGGGTAGGAACTTCGATCGCTGTGCCTAAAACCGCCTCATCGGGGGTAATCGGGACTTCACAGGTTAAATTATCGCCTTCAAAAGCAAAGAAAGGATGGGGTTCTAATTCCACATCGAGAAATAGATCTCCCCGTTGTTTACTCAAGGGATCGATTAGTCCTTTACCCCGTACCCGGAGACGATTACCGGTTTTAGTTCCTGGGGGGATTTTGATATCGATCATTTCTCCGGCTAAATTAACCCGTTTTTGTACTCCTCGTAAAGCTTCCGCAAAAGTCAGACGCAGTTTAGCGGTGGAGATGCCGGAAGTGACGGATTGCGGTGCAGTACGAGCGCCGGCAAAGTCGTTAAAATTGCTAAAATCGCCAAATCCTCCCCCCGGAGTACCGTAGGAATGGGAACGGGGGCGAGTACCGCCGGGGCTGCCCATGCGACCGAGTAGTTCGTTGATAAAATCATCAAAGGTACTGTACTGGCTAAAGTCAAAACCCGCCGAACCGAAGTCAACCCCCGGATTACCACCCGGCCAATTCGATCGCCCGGCCTGTTGCCAATATTGTCCAAATTGATCGTATTTTTGGCGTTTTTCGCTATCGGAGAGGACTTCGTAAGCTTCACTAATTTCTTTAAAACGTTCTTCGGCGCTTTTATCGTTAGGATTGCGATCGGGGTGATATTTGACGGCTAATTTACGAAAAGCTTTTTTAATTTCTTCAGCGCTGGCAGTTTTACCTACTCCCAGAACGGCATAATAATCTTTATAATCTGCGGCAGGCATCGATACGCTATCTCCTTAGCAATGAGGATTCAGTCGGGATATTCCTAATCTAACTTAATTTTATCGTGATCACTGAAAGGGAAATTGCCGACGACGACGATACCAAGTTCCCACACCTACTAACAGAGCAATGAGGGTAAAAGCCACCATCAGGGGCAATATATCGCCTTTTCCTAAAGATTTTAAACCCGCACCCATCATGACAAAGGGTAAAATGCCGGGGACAGTGCCTAATAAAGTACCGATGAAATAATCGCGAAAACGGATAGAAGTTAATCCCGCAACAAAGTTAACGATACCGTAGGGAATAATCGGTAATAGACGGATAGCAAACATATAAAATAGGCCGCCTTGCTGCATTTCTGCATCGATCGCTTGCCATTTTCCCTGAAATTTTTTGGCGGTATATTCCCGGCCGATAGTACGGGTAAAAGCAAAGGCAACTATAGCGGCCACCAAAGCGGCGATCGTTGTCCAAACTGTTCCCATAACTACCCCAAAGATCGCCCCACCACTGAGGTTTAAGGGGGTAGAAGGCAGGATTAAAATTGTCCCGATCGTATAGAGAATAATATACAAAATGGGGGCCATAATTCCCATTTGTTTTAACCAGATCTGTAATTGTTGGGAGTCGATACCACCGATTAGATAAACTCCGATCGCCGTGGCGATAATACAAATTATGGTTAGGATAATAACACTACTTTTAGTTTTAGACATTTAACGGTAATTTTGGGCTAAGTTCGGGTTGCAAAACATAAGATGCAGCCGGGGTCAATATTTCCCTATTGCCAAAAATATAGCAGAAATCGGCATAGGATCGATCTCGATCTCAATATTAGCGGGCTGCCCGATCTGTCCCCAAATTACCCCCGATATCGCTGTGGGTAGTTCAGTTAATCTCCTCGCAAACCACGATCGAAAAACCATTGACTTTATAGTTATCGGCAATTACTGTCCCTTGATCCACAGACCAACAATTATAATCGGTTTCTGCCCAAGCTGCCGTATCAATAATTCTTACCCAACGATAATTATTGGATGGGGAGGGAAGACGAAAATCCACCGGCAGATGATACATATTAATTAACACCAAAAAATCGTGATCGCCGACGGCACTACCATCAATTAAAAACCAAATACAGCGATCATCGGCAGTTAAATCGCTAACCCCATCGGTTTTTTTAAATAAATAGGTGACATCATTGCCTGCATCGAGAACCATATCACCGTAGCGGCGCTGTTTGAGGGCTATATGATTGTTTCTTAAGTGAGCAATATAAGCGGCAAAAATAAATAAAGGATTGCGTTCTTCTTGATTAGTTCCCGTGCCAAAATTATTGTGATAAGCTTCCCGATAACCAGTGGGCAGTAGATGGGGTGAACGGGTGGCGATCATATCATAATTATTCCAAGTGGCCACACTATCAATATTGTAGGGATTATTATTACCATTTTGGGTGCGGCCAAATTCATCGCCCCAGACAGTCATGGGAACACCGCGAGACAAAAATTGAATCGTCCAAAAGTTGCGTAATCTTTGGCGACGTAAGGCCTGATCACCCCCAGAATCCCAAGAATCGTTATTATTATTGCCGCCATCGGAAGGACCAAAGGGCCAGGGAGTGAGGTTATTTTTATGGTTATAACTGACCAAATCCATCAGGGTAAAACCATCGTGGGCAACAATAAAATCGATCGATTTTTGTGGTCCGCCTTGGTCGTTAAAATTGCGATAATCTCCGTTCACCTGTTCGATGAATTGAAAAGTATTACCATCTCCCTTTAAAAAATGCCGAATTGCATCGCGATAACGGCCATTCCACTCGCCCCAACCCGTCGGGAAATTACCCACTTCGTAACCCCAGCTATCCCAAGCTTCGGCGATCATTTCCGCATCGTATTTCTTGCCTAATTTCTCGATCTTTTCTAACAAGGGGTGTTTGGGGAAGAATTGTTTTTGTTCGCCACTATCTTCTCGGCCAAAGACGGTGGCCAGATCAAAACGAAAACCATCAACTCCCATTTCTTCTAACCAATAGGTGAGGGAATCAAGAACCAGATTACAGGTGACAATATGGGAAAAATTTAATTGATTTCCGCAGCCTGTCGCTCCATCGACTAGATAATGTTCATCGGTGAGTTGATAGTATTCCACCACATCAAAACCACCAAAACTAACAAATCGGGTGACATCGTTGCTGCCCCAATTGCCCGCTTCTCCGGTGTGATTATAGACCACATCGAGATAAACTTCCATACCTTGGTCGTGGAAAGCTTTGACCATGGCCTTAAACTCTCTGGTGGGTCCCCCGGGGGAGCGATCATAAGCATAACGGCGATCGGGGGCGAAATAACCAAAGGTCATGTAACCCCAATAGTTACCGCCGGGGCGATCGTCGGGGTTATTATCGTTAGCGGTTTCCTGGACCGGTAAGAGTTCGATCGTGGTAAATCCCAGCGCTTTCAGGTATTTGGCCATATAGCCGGCTCCTGCATAAGTTCCTCTGTACTGGTCGGGAACGTTGGCCACTTCCTCAAAACCCCTAATTCCCTTGAGAATATCTTCTAAACGACTAGCAGAGGGGTGATTGCTTAAACCGCGCACATGGGCCTCATAAATGATCGCTTTTTCGGCACCCAGACGGGGACGAGTACCGGTAGAAGTTCCATCCAGTGCGATCACAATGCCTTTGGGCGACCATTTGCCCGTATCGTATGCGCGCTGGATCACTCCTTTGTAGTCCCCCCCTCCCGTGGCATACATTGCCACATTTTCTCCGGCTGCGATCATGGCCGGGGTTTCAAGGTCGTGGGAAAGTTCTCGCGCGTAGGGATCGAAGAGGACTTTATTGGGGTTAAAACGATGGCCAAAATCGTCCACATCTGCCTGAAAACCGGCGTTACTGTGGCCTCTTTGCCATTTTTGATCAAATTGCCAATTGGAACCCCAACAGCGAAAAGCGTAGTAACTACCCGGGGCAATACCGGCGATTTTTGCCCGCCATATATCATCATTTGGGTTTTTTGTCAACCAGTAATCATACTTAGCGTTTTCTCCCGTCGGGCGATCGTAGATTTCCAGAAGAATCTGACTGGCATTTTTAGAATAGACGGCAAAGGTGACACTATCGCCTTGATAATGCGCTCCGAGGGGATAGGTGGCATCAGCCCAGAGATGGCTATCTAGGGGGGCATAATTACCAGATTGGGGATGATTTTGACCGATCTCACTCTCCGATTTCATAAGTTTAATAAATCTCAGATTATGACCGTCTAAAGTATAGATTTAATATGCTCTTGAATGTAAAGTTTTATGACGAGATTCAACGTTTCTGGGCTTAATCCATTGACTTAGTTGCCCAAATAGTTGAAGGTGGAGGAGGGGAGCCGAGATAGGGATAACTTTTAGTTGCGGAACTTAAGCATCTCATAAAGTTGCTCCTCCTGACAAACCCCTATCTAATTCGGAATCCTTGTACAGCAAGTCTTTCAGAAGTTTTCTGCACCACTAAGGGTTATTACTTACATTGACGATGAAGAATGTCCAATGGTTAACACTACGCCCACTGCAACATCTAATTCTGACTCTAATCAATCATCCTCTAGCAGTTTTTTACAAGACAACAATGGTAATAATTCAGCCATTCGTTTAATGTGCTTTATGGCATTAATTACAGCGATCGGATTTGGTTCCTACACATTGGTTAACAGCAAGGATGTTGGGCCTGTGGGGACGAATCTAACGTTTGCTTTTTTAGCGGCTGCTTTTGGCGGAAAAGTTGCTCATAAATTTGCCGAAAATTCGTCCCAATAGTTCCTGCAACTTTAAATTAGAGAATTTGCTCGAAAGAAAAAATTCACAAAACTGGTTTCTCAATTTATTAGTAGAAGGTCGTTGGGTAGGGCGATCAAAGTGACCCAATAGCGATCGCCATTAAATTAACCTAGTTATCCCATCTCGCAATAGTCGGCAGTGGGAATCGGCACGACTCTAAATGGTGAGGACAGAGCTAAATACTGAAAGTGTTAACCTTTGAACTCTCAAGTAATTACCTTTAAGTTCATTCAATCAACGACTTCAAACAAGTCAAAATTATCCATCTTCATAGAGGATTTAGAAAAATGACAACATTACCGTCCGGTTCCTGGAGCAATTCCTCCTCTGGCTCCCAATATACTGGTACTTTTGGCTCTACTTCGACTATCACGGCTCTATTATCATCAGGTAGTGGTGACCCCTTATTAAATGCTACAGCTTGTTATAATTCAGGCGATTCATTCAGCAACAGCAGTGGTAGTTTTCAATTCTCAACAATTGGCAGTACCACAGCAGGGCAAATCCCCGGCGGCAGTTGGTCTAAGAGTGCATACAACCCAATTTGGTGTCCTGTTTCCCAGTTAGTTGTGCCTTGTTCAACTTTCCCATACATTCGTGATATTGGAGGACAATTTCAGTCTATCAGCAACAGTAATTTAGTTTATCTGTGTGCTACCTTGGGGGGAAATAGTTCGTTTCCTCAGACGACCATTGCATTAACAAGCTACTCATTAAACAATTCAGGATCACTATTTACACTCTCTGGCAGTCCGACACCTGGTGCAAATATCACGACGTTGCCATCCCTGAGTATCAGTTGGCCTGGGGGTTCTTGGGAAAGTTCAAGCGTTGGCTCTTGGGTGGTTAGTTACTACGGAAATTATCTTCTTATTGCCAACTTGAAAACGGGTAGCGGCAGCAATACCCGTGTTGCTTGTACGACCTTTAGCCCAGGAGATACATTCAATAATGTGAATGGCTATTTCCAGTATTCTAGCATGAGTAATAATACAAAATACAGCCTGCCACAAGGTAGCTGGATTAATTCGGCCTATGATGTCATGTGGGCTCCTGTCAGTCAGTTTTTGGCATCAGGTTTAGTCGTTCCCACAGGGGTATCGGGAACGATTAACTCCTCTTCCTGCTATTCATCTTATGTGTCTTGTTACCTTGATAATGGTGCCACAACTGCCACCACTTTCTTTGGTTCAGTACCGCAGAATTTATCTAATTCCAACGGACTTTTAACAGCGCAGACTAGCAACAACAATTCCAATTTTTGGCTTAATTTTGCTAAGGATATCCTTGAGATTGCCCTTGATGCCGCCGAGATCGCAGCGGAGTAGTCAAAGTATTGCGGCGGATTCAGGTTTGGTCTGGTACATCCTCCACGCCGAAAGGCTTATCTAATAAGGAATTGACTGGGCTATAGAACAACCGCCGTAATCCTACTCTTTAAGGTAATGGCGATCGCTTATCTAATTAACAAAACTTAGCACAACCAGTTAGGAGGTCGTTAACCAATGGTTTTATACCGATGCAAAGATCCCTATGTGATCACCGTTAAAAATGAGGATGGATCTTTGTTATGGAATTTTAATCATTTTCCCTGTAGTTTTGTTGGTGACAGACAGGGAGAAGCCTATACGGGGGTGATTCCTTTTGAGTTTAAACCCTACAATATTCCCCTAGAAGTTGCCAATGCGAGATTGTTTTCGGTTTTTGGTTTTGATGATCCAGCCTGGCAGGGAGTCCCGTTAGATATTCATCTTTGTTTTGCGGCGGATCAGGGAAGGCAGTCTATCAGATTGATTCCAAATAAAGCGGCGAATTTTGAGGTGATTGAAGACAGCGAATATTGTAACATTATTCGTCATGTGTATAACAGTAGTTCCTATTTTGAAATCTTTCTGGGTAGTACAGAAAAAACAAAATATACAGATACTATTTGGCTGTATATTATGAATGTTTATCCAGACTGACTGTTTACCCACTGCTTGATGAAGTAGCCTCTCAAATCATTCTCAAAACAACCATTGCTAAATTTAGGAGACAATTCAATGAGTCCTAGCTACGATCAACAGCAAATTCTTTTCTGTCTTTCGATGTTGGCTAATATCAGTGATAGTAACAAATTACTAACTGATTTGGCTGATTCTAATGTCCAAACAAAAATCGGTCAATGGACGATAGTTTGGGGTCCTGTTATTTATGGACACGATCCCAAAAGTCAGGTCTGGGACAATATTATGTATGTCGCTAAAGGTGAAAATCTAACAACAAATAATCCTCAATATGTAGTGGCGATCGCCGCAACCAACCCCAAGTCTGTATTTGACTGGTTACAGGAAGATGTTAACACCCATAATATGGTTCCCTGGTCTAGCACAAACCCAGAACAAGGTAATATTTCTGAGGGAACAAATGCGGGGATAAAAATTTTGCAAGGAATGAAAAATTCAAGCAATTTATCTCTCCTAGACTTTCTGACTCAGGAAATACAAAAACAGCCCAAACAACCAATAGAAATTATTACTACAGGTCATAGTTTGGGAGGAGCCTTAGCTCCTGTTATGGCGTTATGGCTTTATGAGAATCAGACAAGCTGGAACCCAAAAGGCACACAAGTCAAGGTTTATACGCAATTTTCCGCCGGTGCAACCCCTGGCGATCAAGACTTTGCTAATTACTATGAAACGACAGAGCCAGGACTCAATCTTTCCAGCCGATTATGGAATAGTTTAGACATTGTTCCCCATGCCTGGAATACCACCCAACTTGCTCAAATTCCCACCCTTTACCAACCCTGTAATATTACTAAATCTTTACAAATTTCTCTACTGGTAAACAAACAAATTCAAAAGGTTAAAAACTGTAATTATCAGCACCTTAATCCAACAACTTTTGCTATGAAAGGGCAATGTGGTATATTTACAAAACCACAAACAACGGCAATGAAACAGTTTCTTCAAGAGGCTTATTTTCAACATATTCAAGCCTACTTTAATTTACTCGATATTGAGTGGCCACTGACTAACAATTTATCTGATACTCTAACCCTATCTGATCAGGATTTAGATACAATGGATGCTCAACTATCTTAGTTTTTTAGTCTTGATTAAATTAGCGATCACCATTATTAAAACCTCAACCAGGAAATCAACACTATGAAATTAGAAGACATCATTCAACAAAACCTCGTTAAACCCATTGATTCCTTAGCAGGAGATTCCGAACTTTGCCGAGAAGTTCAGACCCGTTTGCAAGTTCTCGGATTACTTCCTGCTAATGGTGTTGATGGCATTTATGGACCCCAAACCAAACAAGCCTTTGAGCAATTCAAGCAAAAAATTAAAGAAGGAGAACTGGATACCGTAGGAGCCTCTTCAGCAAAACTTTTACTAGATCTTCAAGAATTACCAGGCGGTAGTAATTTAATCTCCAAAACTCAAGCTGAATCTATCTACGGTAACGTCATCAGCGATGGACAATTAGCAGACCTCAATTCTTGCTTAAATCGCTTTGAAATTAACACTCACCCCCGAATGTGTCATTTCTTAAGCCAAACTGCCCATGAAAGTGGAGGCTTGAAATGGATGAAAGAACTCGGTAGCGGTGAGGAGTATAACGGACGGAAAGATCTAGGCAATATTGATCCAGGGGATGGTCCCAAATATAAAGGAGCGGGCGTTATTCAACTAACGGGACGCAGCAACTATCAAGCTTTTGCGAATTATATTCATGATCCGAAAGTTATGAATGGAGTTGACTATGTTAGTACCACCTATCCTTTTACCAGTGGCGGTTTTTGGTGGCATAACAATAACATGAATGCTCTTTGCGATCGCGGTGCAACGGTGGCAGAAATCACCCGACGAGTCAATGGTGGTCTTAACGGACTAGCTGATCGTCAGGCGTACTACGAAAAAGCGATCAAAGTTTTTCCTGTTTAGCGATCGCTTTCAAGAGTTCGATCACATTCAATAAAAGTCATTTAAACACAAACTAAGGAGTAACTCATATGGGTGCTGGATTTCACATACAAATTGTCAACGCTACGCCATATAACATCCATCAAGGAAAATCAGGTAGTTACCAGATGGAGTGGAATCCATCTTCTAATATTGGGCCTAATTCCTTTACTCAATTTTATGCTGAGTTTAAAGAAACAGTAGGTCATGACAGTATAGATGATGCTTCCGATGTTACCTATACCCTCGACGGTGTAAGCAACTTTACATTTACAATTCGCGCTAAAAAGAGTGGAGTGAAAGGATTATCAACTCCTGTCGCCTCAGAAGCGGGTTATGGGGTCTTCGTTGAATGGCAAAATATTCCTAATGGTCTTTTTATTTATCCTACTCCTGATACTAATAAGACATCTGCTGTGGGTTGGATTCATGATGGTGTTGTTACTATCGGACTTGGCTATTTTCCTGGCAATACTCAAAGCCCAATTACCCCTTATCCAACACCTAATTATGGTAGTGGTGGATTAGCAGATGATTTCAGTGTATTACGTCCTTCCGTATTACATTGGGCTAACAATTGGATGGAGTTATTTGCGCCTTGTATTCAAAACCTCCATCTTAATGAGTTAACACTGCCAGGTACTCACGATACTTCTACTTATTGTGCTGATAGTATTAGCCAAAACTGGGTACAAACTCAATATCAAAATATTAATCAGCAACTTAATCAAGGTATTCGTTCCCTTGATCTCAGATTAATGCTTGGTAGTGGATCGGGAGATGATCAATTTGTGATGTGTCATGGTAGTTTTGCCCTCCCTCTTAAATTAGTAGATGTTCTCAATCAAGTAACACAATTTTTAGCGTCTAATCCTCAAGAAATTGTAATTCTTGATTTACATGACTTTGAGGGAAATTGGACAACTCAAAATTATCAAGATTTGTCTAATGTCATTATAAAAACCATTGGCCAAGACCAACTGATACCACCATTGGGAATATCTCAAACCTTAAAAGATATCTGGCAAACTTCTGGTCGAGTGGTAGTTGGTTCTCTAGAGTTTGACAGCAGTGTATCGAATTGGTTACAACAAAATACACCTTTTTGGAGCAATTCTATTAAACAATATTGGTGTGGTTCAAGTATAACCGATTGGTCAAGTGTCCAGAGTTATTTACAACAGCAAATCGACTCCATAAGCCAATCTAATAATTTTCTGTGGTCATTAATGGCCCAGTACAACTATAAAGTTGGTGGAGTACCAGCTAATGTGCCTAAAGAACTCTCTAGCTTTTTCGCTGGTTTAAATGGCATCAAATCTAACATTATTGCTACTGACTGGTGGAATCGCGTCAACACCAGTACAGGTCAACTAGAAACGAATGTCAATAATTTTTCTGCTCTCATTAATGCGATACCTTTAAACATTTTAAAAGGATACAGACGAGCGAATAACCTGTCTCTTTGGTAACTCATTAATAGCTCGTAATCTGTTAGTAATATCAAGGACATATTAAGCTATTGCCTACCTCAAAACTAATCAAAACACTAAAAAAAATCAACAACAGGAGAAACAACTATGACTGTTACTAATTCCACTAGCCCAAATTATGTAATCGTAACCGATCAATATTGGGATGGTTTGGCTGATAATCTCCTTGGTGCGACAGAAATTCGCGTCGAAAATGGGAATATCACTGCGATCGCTGCAACAGTTGATCACAGCAACGCTCAAATTATTGAACTAAAAGGACACACCGTTACCCCTGGTTTCATTGATTGTCATGTTCATATCACCTTCTGTGAAGGAGATCCTACAATTCCAGAAAATCCTTATATGGTGACAGTGCCATTAATGACCCTTTATAGCTTAAATCCCCTGAAAATACTGTTAATGAACGGTTTTACTACTGTAAGGGAAGTGGGTTGTCCCGATCCAGAATTTATTACCGTCGATCTCAAAAAAGCGATCGCCAAGGGCTGGATTATTGGACCAGATCTATTAGTAGCACCTCACCTGATTTCAGCCCAAGGAGGGCATGGTGATTTTACCTCTTTAGTTGCTTTTCAGTTCAGACCAGAAAAATTTGAAGTAGCAGACGGAACAGCAGAAATTATCCGCATAGTACGGGAAGAAATTCGCTCAGGAGCAGATTGGATTAAATTCTGTGCCACAGGGGGTTTTAGCTCTCCTACGGACGATCCGAGTCAAACCACTTATTCCCAAGAGGAGATGAATATTCTGGTTAGTACCGCCAAAGATTTCGGTATTTCTGCTTGTCCTCACGCTTATGGAGGGGAAGGGGTTCAACGTGCTGTTAATGCGGGGGTACGTTCCATTGAACATGGTAATCTTGCCAGTTCCGAGACTTTGCAATTGATGGAACAGAAAGGAGTTTATCTTGTACCAACTCAATACACTGTTTTAGAAAAAGCTCGCAATGCTAATAATCCTGAATATTGGCAAAATCGTTCTTCTTGGCAACACGCTAAATATCAAAAATATGCCGCTCAACTGATTGCTTGTGCTGATAATTTAGCTAAAAGTAACGTTAAGATTGCTTTTGGTACTGATGCAGGAACTTTTCCTCATATAGATAACTGGAAAGAGTTTCCAGCGATGGTTCAAAATGGTATTACTCCTTTACGCGCTTTAAAAGCTGCAACTACTGTAGCGGCTGAATTATTAATGCAGCCGAATATTGGTGCGTTAGCGGTGGGGAAATTTGCTGATATTATCGCTATGCCGGGTAATCCTTTTGAGGATATTAATGTTACTGGTAAAGTTGATTTTGTCATGAAACGGGGAGTCATCTATAAACAACCATCGGGAGGACAAGTATAATGGTTTTGTCATCAAATCTCTGGAAGACACCAGTAACACTGCTGACGGGTTTTTTAGGTGCTGGTAAAACTACTTTACTTAACCGCATTCTTAAGGGTAAAAGCGATCGCCATTTTGGCATACTGGTTAATGATTTTGGTAGTCTTAATATTGACCAGATGTTAATTAAAAATAGAGACGGTGATCTAATCACTCTTGAGGGAGGTTGTGTTTGTTGTAATTTACAAAATAATCTGGTTAATTCTCTCCCGAAAATTCTATCTCTCCGTCCAGATCAGGTATTAATTGAAGCCAGTGGAATTGCTAACCCTTATACCCTGTTACAAACCCTAAAGCGTCCAGTTTTAAGTAGAATAATTCGCTTAGAAAGCATTATTACCCTAGTTGATGCGACCTATCTACCCCAAATTTGTGAACCATCTGGAAAAATTAACTATCAAGATTTGCTAATTGATCAAATTTCGGCCGCTGATATTGTGGTTCTCAATAAAATTGATTTGATTGATGAAAAAGCACAAATTAATGCTAATCAAATTATCCAAAAAATAGCACCTTGGGTGCGTTTGTTAAAAGGGAGTTATGGGGATGTTTCCCTAGATTTATTATTAGGATTTAGGGACTCATTTCCCGTTCATTCTGTATCTAGTCAATTAAAATCTAATCACTCGGATAACTTTCATACTTGGAGTTATGAAAGTGTTCGCCCTTTTCAGTTATTAAACTTGGGAAAAATATTAGGGAAATTACCCGTAACTGTATTGCGAGCTAAGGGTATTTTATCTACTGTTGAATATCCCAATAGAAGAGTAATTTTGCAACAAGTGGGGCCGAGAATTACCTTAGAAATAGGCGAAGAATGGGGTAATAATCCACCCTTTACCCAATTGGTATTAATTAGCACGGAGACAATTAATACAAATATATTACAAGATCAATTAGATAGCTGTTTAAGAGGAGAGGATTTTGAGGTAAATTCAAAAACTCAAACCAGGGATAATTTGATTTTAAGTAACGAAATATAACAAATATATCACAATTATCTAGGGTCAAACCTTTTATTAATGTGACAACGAGAAAGTGACTAGAAAGTTATCAAAAAACTAGGTTTAAAACCTCCTTCTTCTATAGCCTTTTCATTCTATTAATCAATCTAAAAAGTCCCCAAAAATATGATAACTTCCACTCCAGTAAAAAAAAATGACGATGTTAACGCCTTAAATGCGGATATTAGGGAAGTTTTATTAGAGGTTTTGCCGATAATTTCTCCTGAATTACAAATAGAACTCACTAAGTTAGTTCAACAGATTCATCATCTGAATTATTTGATTTATAAAAAAAGTAATAGCCGGAAAATTGGTTGGTTTATTTTTAACAATGATCCAACTAAATTTATTTTGTTATTAGAGGAAATTAAATATATATTGCTCATGGCAAAAACCAATAAAGTCGGGGTTGATGCTCTTCGAGAATTCAGAATTAATCTAGAAAAGGAAATCAATAATGATCGCTATTTTTTATGGGGACATATTTTGAATGTATTTAGTTATATATATTCTGTAAAATCAGTCCCATTCAAAATATTTTTGGGGTTATCTATGACAACTTTTTTATCTATTATTGCCCTCAAATTTTCTGCTGAAGAAATTTACAGATTTGATGATAATTTACAACAGAAATACTCTCAAGAGGAGGCACTTATTTCAAAACCATTACCTCAAGCAAACTCCCCAGTACCCATTCCTTCTAGTAGTTATTCAGAACATTTAAAATCATCGAGTGATACGATAAATCCTAATCGGCATATATTTTATGGTTTAGTTTATGCGGCAACAGCAGGAGTGTTGGGAAGTGTTGCAAGTATTTTACTCAGAATTATCGACTTTCGAGACCAAAAATATGACGACCCCCTCATTCCTTTTTTTATTGGTTTCTTTAAACCATTAATTGGTCTAATTTTAGGTATTTTTATCTTTAGTTTAATTAGCTCAGATACGTTGATTAAAATTGATTTTATGATTACCCAGGATAAAAATTCTTCTAGTTTAATAACAAACAAAGCTCGTCAGGATTTATTTATCTTTTCCTGTGCTTTTTTAGTGGGATTTAGTGAAAGATTTGCCTCAGATTTACTTAAAAAAAGTGAATCTGGATTAACTGAAAAATAATTTTAAAAGAAAAATGGTATAAGAGAATTTACATAATTTTCCTCTCTAAAGCCAGAATTGACAATCATCTTCTAATAAACTAGGATAAATTCCTTGTAAGCGTCGATAAGCAATAATGTCCGCTCCATACAAAGGGATAGGTAAGCGGGGGTCTTTGAGAGAACCATAGTGAAGTAAAGTTAATTTTAAGGTAGTGTCAACTAACTGTTTTAAATTTACTGGCTCTCCTAATTCATGGACTTTTAAGCGTAAGGGACGAGGCACACCAATTTGTGCAGAAACTTGGGACGTTATCAGGATAACTTCCTGGGTTGATAAAGCAAAAGCTAATCCTTTGGAGGGAGCATTTATCTGTTTTTGCTCAAGATTATAAAGTCTAGGAATGCCACTCTTATAACATTCTACGAGAATCAATTTAGCATTAATTGCCCTAGCTCTTGCTAGTAAATTGTCAACCTCCTTTCCTTGAAATTTCCCATCTCTGTAAATGAGAACTTTCTGATTTTTTAGTTCAGCTTGCGGTAAAAATTTTTCCAGCATACGTTGAGGAATTTCTTCTCCCTCGGTTAAACTATCTTCTACCCGACAGCGAACAAATTCTCCCCGTTTTCCATATAGTCGCACACTGGCACAAACATTGAGACTCCCCGGAAGATTTTTTTTAGGAATCCTTCCCACATCCAAACCAATAAAATAATCGGCAATTTCTAGATCTTCAGCAAGGACATAGGGTAAATTTCCTAATTTGGCTAGGATTCCGGGGACAACTTGATTGAGAATATTATTATAGTTCCTCTTATCATTTAAAGTTTTCTCATAAATCATTTGAGTCATAACTCCACGCTCCAAAAACTTTCTTTTAATCCACGAATATAAACTTCCTTCTTCAGTATTATCAGCATTGCGATCCTCTTGGGGAAGAAAGACTAAAGCAATATCTACAGGAATTTCTCCTCCAATTAATTGATCAACTGCTTCCTCCAGTCTAGCTCTTTTTTCAAATCCTACACCTTCAACAGAGAAATTTATTTGATTCTCTGATGGCAAAATAGTCTCAAATTTATAAAGTTTTAATCGCTTTTCTAATTGTTCTCTAAAATCTCCCACTTTCAAATTAGCTGGTTTGAGAATAGCTAACCGAATCTTACGAGCAGGATCCTCATATTCTCGATGACGTTTATACACACCCCCCCTCGACAATCCTTTGAGAGTTTCTCTTTTTTCTCCCCTTTCTCCCTTACCAAATAAGATAGGAGTTTGCTCAAGAGAAAGAGAAGGAGTCCAAAATAATTGGGGGTCTTCTTTACTGTTAATACTTCTTTCTCTTAACTGAAACCCAAAGTTAGTTAAGGTCTTTTGTGCTTCCTGTTTATATAACTTTAATAGTTCTTGTCGTTCAACATAGGGAATTTTTGTTGCTTTTAATAAGTCTCCGTGATTGACTTGAAATAAACTCTCATCCTGATCGGTAACACAGGGTTTTAAAGCTGCTAATGGATAAATATACTCTTGGGAATTTTTGCCAAATTTTACCGCTACCACTGGTTGCCCCAGATCAGCTTCTTCTAATTTTCTTCGACTAATTGAACCCGTAGCTTTGGTTAATAACTCCTCTCTTTTTTCCCCAATTGTACCCGCTATTTTAATGATTTTAGCCGTTCCATTGGTTTCTCTATCTTTAACCTTTAAACCTACTAATAATTTAGCAGCATCTTGTCTATAGGGATGATTTTCATAAAACTGTTCTAAATCTCCACTATAGACAATACTACTTTCAACAGTTAAACAAATAGCTGGATAAGTGTCATTGATGATTTCTTCCCAAAAATTAACTTCTCTCCTTACCTGTACTTGGTTTTCACTTATCTGACTATCTTGGGGAAAAACTATTGGATAGGAAAATTTACCAAATATTTTCAGAATTCTAACTGCTAATTGTGCTGTAACTAAAGCTGTTATCTGAGAGTCTTTTAGCCAATGAATAGAATAATAGAGATCGCCAATATCTTCTCGTAAAACCTCTTGAATATCTGATAAAGCTTCTTTCCACTGTTGTGGAGAGGGAAAAGATTTTTCATCTTTAGCTAATACCCAAAAACAATGATCTTCAAAAATAACCACCACATCGGGAAACTTATGACTGAATTGCCAACTAAAACGATTACCTATTTTTCTCGTAACTTGATGATTAAGCTTAAAACAATTCCAACAACTATTATTGAGATTTAAGCAAGTAATTTCACTCAAAAAAAGCGAAGGATTGACTGTGTTAGCTACTGTGTAATTCATGATCTAAACCTCCTTATTTGCATAATCACAAATCGATGTAAAAGGACAATGACGACAGGCATAGCCACTTTGGTGCGTAAAAATATGATAAAAATCTTCGGGGTAATCTTTATATTTTTGTAGTTGTTGCTGATGTTTTCTGGACAGGGAAGCTAGTTCGATTTTAACTGCTTCTATTGCCTCGGAAGACAGGGATATTTTTTCTGAGCTTGTTTGGGTTTCTAAATTGTAAAAAGAAGCGACAATTTTTTCTCGAGGATAAAGGTAACTAGCCGCCAGTAAATAAACATGAGCCTGACGGCGATCAAAATTAGATTGACCGGTTTTCAAATCTAAAATATGTATAGTGTCATCAGCTTCTCTGAAAATACAATCAAAGGCGGCATACAAATTAAACTGATAGTTACCTTGCTCGATAACAATAGGTTCTGGATAACCTTCATCGCCTCTAGATAAATTAATAATCTCTTTATTCAATAAAATTGGTTGTTGATAGTAATTGTTTAAAATTACTAAACCCCTAGCTTGAATTTCTGGCGATTCTTGCTTTAATTGCAGGATTTCTGCGACTTGTTCCACCCCATGGGGACCAGATAATCTCGCCGGCTCTTGATGAAACTCAAAAATTCCTCTTTGTGCCAACTTACCAATTTTTTGCGGTTGATTATCTTGTGATAGCAACCTTTTAACTTCTGGTTCTTTGTTTCGCGCTTTTTCAAACCCCCGTTTTGTCTGACAATGGCGATTCTCATAGCCAATCGCCGGTTTAAGCGATCGCCAAAGACTATAGCTCATCGGAGGATACCAACGCTTTTGGGGAAACTGGGAGGACACGATTTTTTCCCTAGTGTTTACTTTTGTGTTGACTAAAATAATTAATGCCGATGAACTAACTTTAGCCTATGTTGACTTAAATAGTCAACCCTTGATATAATTTTTTTGAGCGATTGAGAGAAAAGCAGTGTCAGAAACATTTGGACAGGTTATCCGCAAAGCTCGTCGAGAGGAGGAATATAGTCAGAGAGAACTAGCTAAGTTGATCGGGGTGGACTATACCTATCTATCGAAGCTGGAAAATGATCATGCCGGTTATCCTCCTAGTCAGCAAGTTATTGAGTCCTTAGCGACTCATTTAAAATTAAATGCTCAAAAATTAGGAGAATTGGCAGGACGACTGAGTTCAGATGATCAAAAAGTCTTCAAAGAATTAGTTCAAAAATACCAACAGATGCCGATTTTATTGCGTCGCATGAAAGACAATCCCAATTTTGCCAAAAAAATTATTTCTGAGGCGACAAAATTAGAACCAGAGGAGTAAATATCTTGGATATTATTAAACCCTATAGTTTTATTCCCAAAACAGTGATTGAAGCTCAGGCAGACAATATTCTTAAGAAAGTAAAAGCTCATCGTCGTCGTCCCTTAAAAAATTGCGATATTGCGGAAGCAGCGGCTGATTATTTTGATTTAGCTATTGAATGGACGGATATAAAGCCAGATCAAGAGGGAGAAATCGCCGCGATGATTATTCCCACAGAAAAGAAAATTATTCTTAATGAAGATGTAAAATTCTTAAGAGATTCTCAAAATTCATCCCTGGCAAAAGAAGGTTTTAAAAATTCGAGTTTAGCTCATGAAATTGGTCATTTTGTCCTTCATATTAATCAAACGGCTGTCTCTAACTTTTTGGATCGAATCCATCAGGGAGATTCCCTAGAGACAATTCAACCTTTTCTGTGTCGGACAGTTGATTCTAGCCAAAGAATTGAATGGCAAGCCCAATATTTTGCCAGTTGTTTACTAATGCCGATGAGTGAGTTAGAGAAAGCCATCAAGGGACGTGACTTGACTAAATGGGGACATCTGTATGCGATCGCCGACGAGTTGGGAGTAACTATTACTAATCTTAGAAGTCGTTTAGAAAGTCTCCATTGGATTAAAGTCGATAAAAAAGTAATTTATCGGGGCAGTAATTTTCCTAAGAGATAGCTTAAATGTTCCGAGGGAGATTTTGCCCGTATCGAGCGACTTATTTACTAATAATTTCGGCGGTTTGCGAGTTAGGAATCGGTTCAAAGTTGTGGTCGTCAGCCAGATATTCGGGATAGGTGGAGAATTGGGGTAGTATTTCTAGGGTAAAAGCTTCGGCGGCTTTTGATCGATAGCGATTCGGGTTAATAATTACCGACAAAGTGCGTCGTACTTCCACATCTTTAATTCTGGTCGCGTGGATAACTCCCATTTGTAGTTCTTTTTCGATCGCTGTCACCGAGACAAAAGCCGCCCCTAAACCGGATTGTACGGCATTTTTAATCGCCTCGATCGAGTTAAGTTCCATCTCCACTTTTAAGCGCTTGCTATCGATCTCGCAACGAGTTAAAACCTTGTCGATAACTTTGCGAATCGTCGATTGGGAATCGAGGGTGATAAATTTTAGTCGATATAAATCCTCTTTTTGAATCATTTCTACCTTAGACAGAGGATGAAAAATCGGCAGGACTAAAGCCAGTTCATCTTCTGCGTAGGGGATAATCCGCAGGGTTTCTTGTAATTCGGCGGGAACTTCCCCCCCGATAATGGCTAAATCCACTTGACCGTTAGCAACGCTCCAAGAGGTGCGACGGGTGGAATGAACTTGTAGCTGTACGGATACTTCTGGGTATTTTTGCCGAAACAGACCGATCATGCGCGGAAGAAGATAGGTTCCCGTGGTTTGGGAAGCGCCGACGATTAGGGTTCCCCCTTGCAGATTTTGTAGATCTTCGATCGCCCGACAGGTTTCTTGACAGAGCGTGATAATTTTTTCGCCGTAGCTTAAGAGTAGGTGTCCCGCTTCTGTTAATTGAGCTTTCCGACCGCCTCGGTCAAATAAAGGCACATTTAGCTGTTTTTCGAGGTTTTGTACCTGAAGACTGACCGCCGGTTGGGATACATACAGGGTATCTGCCGCCCGTTTAAAGCTTCCTTCGGCAGCGATCGCTTTGAGAATTCTCAGTTGGTCTAGGGTGAAAGGAATGTCGGTCATAGAAAGCCTCAAAAAGAGCGACAGGAGAAGGGGAGGGCAATAGCGACAAATCTTAAGCCAGTGCAGATAAATACACTGAATTGACAGTACCACACCACGGGGATCAATGCTTCAGCTAGTTCGATGATCGGTTATTTTAGCTGTCAGCCTTGAATTAGTTCTCAGTTATCAGTTATCAGTTATCAGATGCGAGTTATCAGTTCACTGATTAAGCTGTTGACTATAGCGCTTTTCACGTTACTGAGGTATCGACAAGTTTCGCCAACAAAGGGTTTAAGCCCCTTGCCCATGCCTCATTCTGATGAAAACTGCTATATCTAAATTACTCGTTAAGATTGCAGGGGAGCAGGGAGCAGGGAGAAGCAGTTTGAGCATTTGTACTAAAATTTTCAATACGCAGTTTAAATTCAGTACAGCTTACTAGAACTCTTGCAAATTAATTATATGTTATAATTATCGGCTAACTAATTTTCCCCAAAAAAATAGCCAATCAGTACATTGGTTCTGAATAAAAACTTGAAGTTTAACTTTTCACTCAAAACTCTTTAGAGATGCTTTAATTTGGTTATCAAAACCTCTTTATTTAAGCAGCACAAACCATCTCAATTATAAAAATTGAGAATAAATTACCCTTGACTTGATTAATGTTTGGCAACTTTTAAGAAGCCGCTGTACCTATCCCTAACTCATCACTATAAATAGCCGCTAACAAGTTAACTATTAAACCATATCTTCGACGACTATTCCGATATTTACAGGATAAGATTTTCAAGATTTTGAGTTTACTGTTTATAGGTTCAATGATAATTATTTTTTTGGGCTAAAGCCTTGTTATACTACTTTTCTAAGCCTGTGAATTTTCTATTTTTCGGTGTATAAATATTACTATGATATTGAGATATTCCCTGGTAACTACTGTCTTCTATGCTGGTAGTTAAAAGATGAAAAAGAACTCGACTTTTTTTAAATAAACTAAAATCATGACCACTGCCTTTGATCCGGAAGACACAGATCATTTCCTCCGTATTTTGATCAGCGTATATGTTTTTTGAAAAGCAGACAGGAGGCTATCGGGGCATCCCCACTGCGCTAGGCTGAGAGTGGGGAATTCCCGTGCCATATTTTCGTTAAGGTCTTTATCTCGGCTGACCTCATTTCAAATCATCTATAGTATTTTCTACTTTTCGCCATTTCCCTCTATACTTAAGTATTTTTTAATATTTACTTTTGTGAGGATTGGTCAGGTTTTCTTAAGTAATGCTGCGGATGCAGGGAAACGCCGAGAATTTGTGATATCCACACCTCAAAATCGTGGATTGGATAAGCTTGCCCCCCCGTCAAGGGATTTACCATTGGTTTCACCAGAATGGTAAACATTCCCAGACGATTTCCCGCTAAAACATCGGTAAACAAGCGATCGCCAACCATAGCAATTTGTTGGGGGGGGAGACTCATGGCTGCCATCGCTTGCCGGAGTTTGCGTCGAGAGGGTTTCACCGCACCGAGGAGGTAGGGAAGTTGTAAATTATCAGCGATCGCACCGATGCGATTTTCACTGAGATTATTGCTTACCAACCAAATCGGTAGATAAAGACGCAAGGAATCGACCCAACGCTGTAAATCCTCAGAAACCGTCGTTTCCTGGAGGGGAACAAGGGTATCGTCCACATCGAGAATCAATCCCTTAATCTGACGCTGACTCAAAATCTCCAGACTGAGACCGAGAATCGTATCCCCTAAAATTAAATCGGGTTGTAGAATTTTTGCTCTAGTCATTACTTCTCAAAAATAACTGGCACCGAGTCGATCGAACTCAGCTTCCCTACTTAGTATAAATGACCGACTGCCTCTGAAAATCTTGCTTGGCCGATCCCTTCACTTGGCCGCTTGAATCACCTGTAAACTGCCACCAGCGTATAATTTTTGTTGACAATCACGAAAACCGAGTGCCTGTAAAGATTGGATCAGATCCGTATCGATAAATTGCCAAGCGGTATCGGTTTCAAATAATTGCAAAAATAGGGCCAAAGAAGGCCAAAAAAGCGGGTTAGTGGGTCGATGAAAATCCACGAGGGCAAAAATTCCCCCCGGTCTGAGAACTCGATACACTTCTTTAAGGATTTCCTGTAACTGCTCTGGTTCCATTTCGTGGAGAGCGGCGCTAGTATGCACAAGGGCAAATTCTCCAGCATTAAAGGGCATTTTTTCGGCTAATCCCTCCACATAATGCGCTTGCGGCACCGCTAAACTAGCTCGCTCCAGGGCCCGGGGAGAGACATCTAAACCGGTACAGTGATCGGATAGGGGGACTAAATAACGGGTAGTTTGACCCGCACCACAACAGAGATCGAGGATAGGGTCATTTTTAGCGATTTTTAAGCCTTCTAGGGCCAATTGCCGAAAACGGGACTCGCCACCCACTGCTAGGGCAGCCAGACGGGAGATACCATCGTAAAGCCATTGATATTGATAACTGAGGGGACGTAAAATTGTAGCCAAGATCAACCTCCAAGATTTGATTAAGTTCTCTGTAGCCTGTAATTTGTTTTAACGGTTCCACCGATATATTGTTAAACTTGGTAAAGAATCTGAAAATTTAAAAATTATCTGTTAACACTATGGGTCGCGTTGGCGTTTTATTATTAAATTTGGGTGGGCCGGAGCGGTTAGAGGATGTGCGTCCTTTTCTATTTAACCTTTTTTCTGACCCAGAGATCATCCGTTTACCGATCAAAGGATTACAAAAACCGTTAGCTTGGTTAATATCGACGCTAAGAGCGAGTAAATCCCAAGAAAATTACCGTCAGATTGGTGGTGGCTCCCCTTTACTCAAGATTACGGAAGCACAGGCCACGGCACTGCAACAACGTCTCGCAGAAATGGGCCGCGAGGTGAGCGTTTATATTGGGATGCGTTACTGGAATCCCTTCACCGAAGAAGCGATCGAGCGGATTAAACGGGATCATATCAAAAAATTAGTTATTCTGCCCCTTTATCCCCAATTTTCCATCAGCACCAGTGGTTCCAGTTTTCGTGTGCTGGAGGAAATGTGGCAGCAGGATCCCTATCTACGTTTAACGGAATATACTCTCATCCCTTCTTGGTACGATCATCCCACTTATCTGAGTGCTATGGCCGATCTGATCGCACGAGAATTAGAGCAGTGTCCTAATCCTGACCAAGTACATATCTTTTTTAGCGCCCATGGTGTCCCCCAAAGTTATGTGGAGGAAGCGGGAGATCCCTATCAAAGGGAAATTGAAGAATGCACTAGGGCGATCATGCGTACGCTCAACCGACCCAATCAGTACACTTTAGCCTATCAAAGTCGCGTCGGTCCGGTGGAATGGCTAAAACCCTATACTGAAGATGCTTTAAAAGAGTTGGGAGAGCAGGGAATTAAGCATTTACTGGTCGTGCCGATTAGCTTTGTCTCGGAACACATCGAAACCCTGCAAGAAATCGATATAGAGTACCGAGAAGTGGCGGAAGAAGCGGGAATTGAACATTTTCAGCGAGTACCGGCTCTTAACACTCACCCGATGTTTATCGAATCTCTCTCCCAGTTAGTGGTAAAATCCCTAGACGAGAAACCCACCACTTTCGAGCAAATTACCCATCCGAAAGCGAATATGAAAATGTATCCCCAGGAGCGTTGGGAATGGGGGATGACAACGGCAGCCGAGGTGTGGAATGGTCGATTAGCGATGATCGGTTTTCTGGCAATTATTATCGAATTAATTACCGGTCAAGGACCATTACATTTTGTTGGTTTATTATAAACCCGAGCTTCGGTGCCATTGCTTTTGATGGTAACTACCAAAATAAGGTTGGGTTAAACATAGTTAAACCCAACCATTGGCGATTTTATCTTCTCTTAGGACATCATATTAGCAGAACGAACATTAACGTTAACTTCTAGCCTGCCATTGCCGAGCATATCTAACCCAGTGACGCTAAACAGATTAGCTTTAATCCCCCTTTCCTGAAAATTAGCCTGTAATTCTTTGATGAGAACCTCTTCCACTTTCCCTTCATCATCTGCTAGAGCTTGGACGATTTTAGCGGCGAAAGAGCCAATTTTTGCGCTTAATATTTCTTCCACATTGGTAATCTCGATAATAACCATTGATTTTTCTTCTTAGTAGAGGACAAATAGCTTGACAAGCCAATAAGAACAGAATTTGTAAGAAAATAGAGCTGCTCTCATCTTAGGAATCAGTATAACCTGCACTGTTCCCCCCCAAACGTAAATTCCCACCCAGAAGGAGATTACTGCATGATCAACCTAGAGACCCTAGAAGGTTGGTTAAATGCTCCAGTGGAAAATGAGCGACTAGAATTTAAACAGGCTAAAAATCAATTTGATACAATCAAACTGTTAAAATATTGCGTCGCCCTTGCTAATGAAGGAGGTGGCCATTTTATCTTAGGTGTTACCGATAAACGTCCCCGTAAAATTGTTGGTTCACAAGCCTTTCCTACACCCGAAGAAATTAACAGCATTAAATCGCTAATCGTTCAAAAACTTGGCTTGCGCGTGGAAATCACCGAATTAGCCCACTCTGATGGTCGTGTCTTGGTTTTTGAAGTGCCAACCCGTCCCACAGGACAACCTATCGCCTTTGAAGGTGCTTATCTAATGCGAGCAGGGGAAGACTTAGTACCCATGACACCTGATCTGCTTAAGCGCATCTTTGCTGAAGATCAACAAGATTGGTTTTGTCAACCTGCTCGTTCTCATGCTAGTCCAGATGAGGTTATTGACCTATTAGACACCCAAACCTACTTTGAATTGCTCAAGCTTCCTTATCCTAGCCATCGTGATGCTGTTTTAGAAAGATTACAAAGCGATCAACTCCTTGACAAAACATCAAAAGGTTGGACAATTCCTAATTTATCTGCCATCCTTCTGGCCAGACAACTTGAGAGCTTTTCCTCTACCTTAGCGCGTAAAGCACCACGAGTGATTATCTATGAGGGAACAGGTAAAATTAAAACTCGACTGGAACAGACAGGAACTAAGGGATATGCTGTGGGTTTTGATGGTTTAGTTAATTTTGTCCACGATTTAGCCCCTCAAAATCGCGTCATCGAGGAGGTTCTTAGGGAAGAAGTGAAAATGTTTCCTCCACAAGCTTTGCGAGAACTGATCGCCAATGCTTTGATTCATCAGGACTTTCTCGCTACAGGCGCTTCGGTGATGATTGAAATGTATGATGATCGAGTAGAAATCTCTAACCCTGGTATTCCTTTTATCAAAGTAGAACGCTTTATAGACGAATATCGCTCCCGTAATGAGCAATTAGCTGACATAATGCGTCGTTTTGGCATTTGTGAAGAAAAGGGCAGTGGTATTGATAAAGTTATTTCCGCTGCCGAGAAATTTCAACTTCCCGCACCAGATTTTAGAGTAGGTGAGATCCGAACAACTTCTATCCTATTCGCTCATCAGGATTTTGGCAAAATGAGTCAATCTGACCGTATTCGCGCTTGTTATCAGCACTGTTGTCTCCTCTATGTCGATAATCAACGGATGTCTAACCAAACCTTACGAAATCGCTTTTGTTTAAATGAATCAAAAAACAATACTGTTTCTCAAGTGATTGGGGCAACTAAAGAAGCAGGACTGATTAAACTTGACGAATCTGAATCTAAATCAACTCGTTATGCTCGTTATCTCCCCTTTTGGGCCTAGACTAGCCTTGAGCGAAGTGGAAATGCTAAAAAGTGCTTCAACGCAAATCCATTTTAGGGATGTCAAATCGGCGAAACCCTTATACAGCGAGCAAAAAAGTGCTTCAACGCAAATCGACATTTTTCCAAGAGGAGATTTTATCATCGCGTCCACACGGGAGTGGGACTTGTGGACGACAACGGCGATACATTTCTTTAAACTGCACCCCCCAAACGTAAATAGGCTTCAATAAAGCCATCTAAATCCCCATTCATTACCCGGGTAACATCGGTGGTTTCCACATTACTGCGGAGATCCTTAACTAATTGATAGGGATGAAAAACATAGTTACGGATTTGATTGCCCCAAGCGGCCTCCACCATATCGCCGCGAATTTCGGCGATCGCTTGAGCCTGTTGTTCCCGAGCGATAATTAATAATTTCGCTTTTAATAAAGCTAGGGCTTTTTCTTTATTTTGTAATTGCGATCGCTCTTGGGTACAACGCACAGCGATACCTGTGGGAAGATGAACTACACGCACGGCAGTTTCCACTTTATTGACATTTTGTCCACCTTTTCCCCCGGATCTAGTGGTGGTAATTTCTAAATCTTTATCGGGAATTTCTACCCTCACCGCATCATCGCCCAAAATTGGCATCACTTCCACCCCGGCGAAACTGGTTTGACGTTTACCATTGGCATTAAAAGGGGAAATTCTGACTAACCGATGGGTGCCTTTTTCTCCTTTTAGATAACCGTAAGCATAAGTTCCGGCAATCTCAATTGTCACCGATTTAATTCCCGCTTCATCTCCTTCTGATATTTCCGCTAAAGTGACTTTATAACCCTGTTTCTCGGCCCAGCGAGAATACATTCTCAGGAGCATTTCTGTCCAATCTTGGGCATCGGTTCCCCCGGCCCCCGCATTAATCGTTAAAACCGCTCCTTTTGCGTCGTAGGGACCATTTAAAAGCTGTTGCAATTCCCAGCGATCGAGGTCATGCTGTAAATGAGTTAAATTGTCCGTCGCTTCTTCTAGTAAAGTTCGATCGGATTCTAATTCTAATAACTCGATAATTGCCTTGGTATCTTCTAATTGTTCACACCAACCCTGATAGGTTTCTAAAGAAGATTTACACTCGTTTAGTTCTTGCAGGGTTTTTTGAGCAGTATCGGGATTATCCCAAAAAGTGGGGACGGCTGCCACCTGTTCTAAGTCTTTAATTTTGGACCTTAAAGTGGGTAAGTCAAAGATAGTCCTGGGTTTTACCCAGGCGCGATCCTACTATCTCGATACCTTTTTTTAGTTCCGATATTTCCATGTTTTCAGTTATCAGTTATCAGTTATCAGTTATCAGCTTTTTTCTCCCTTTCCCCTAACACCTAACCCCTCACCGGTCACTGATCACTCAAAAGGCTGATAGCTAAAATGGTACGATCGATCCGCGCAGGGGGGCAAGACTTTGTAAAGCGTTTTCAGCCTTATCACGACTGCTAAACGCGCCTATTTGCCAGAGAGAACGACCTTTGTAGGAAGTGGGGAAAGCGTCGGGATAGAGAGAACGAACTTTGCTGCGATCGCTTTCGGTTTTAGCTTCAATTACTACTTTAAAGCCTTTGCGACCACTATTGCTCATATTACCACTACTGGGATTAGCAGCGGGTCGATTAAAAGTAATCACGTCTGATAAACTTCTCTGATTGCCTAGGTTGCGCGGTGGCGGTGGTGGTACAATTGCATTATTATTCTGACCATTGGGAGGAGTCAGGGGGGGTAAATTAGGGGTAACTGGGGACGGTGGCGTTAAATTTGGTTCTGGTGCTGGATTATTGACCGCTGGCTGAGGATTGCTCTCTACTGCTGTTTCTGCAGCAGTAAAGGTATATTCTCGCACTTCGGGATTAGCAGCAGGATTAACAGGTGTTTCTGCTTTGACGGATTCTCTGGGGGGGGGTGTGGGGGGGATAGACGATTGGGTACCCGCGAGTAATTCCGGGGGAGGATTGAAACTGGGACTATCGGCAGTTAGATAGATATGACTGAGATTTTGACCAGCTAGACTGCGTTTAGTAAAGCGCCAGCCATCGATGAGATAAATTTGGATTAAACCGCTCCCTAAACCTTTTGTCCGTCCAATAATTACCTCTGATTGCCTGGGATTGCGGGGGGTTCCTACGAGGACTAATTCCCCGTTGCGTTGTACGATACGCAGCAGGTATTCTAAACCGTAATCTTTGCCCTGAATACGAAGGGAATAACCGTTACTGTCGGTGGCCCGTTCACAACTGCCGGTAAAATCGAAATCGAGGAGCAGAGGCTGAACAATGGTCGGTTCTGTGCCATTTACCGCCCAACATTGGCGTTTTCCCTGGATTTGTTGCAAAATCAGTAAATCGTATTTACCGTTACCGTAGGGTCGGGCAATAGCGATAAAATCCTCTTGATTAACTTCTCTTTGTTCAAAGAGAGTTGCTTGACTCGGTGTCGTCAGGAGACAACCCCCCAGAAGTGAAAACAGTAGGGTAATTTTTAAGGATGATTTTAGATTCATAAATAGGGAGCGTTGTTATAGAGATTGTACTTGCATTTATTTTATCGATCTAGACGTAAGCGAGAGAATTTTGTTTTCTTGGAAGATATTTAGGGTTTGCTCAATAAATCTAAAAACCTTGTTGGGTAAAACTTTTAGACTTTTTCGTTTCCAAAAAGTACCATATCTAGGAGTGATCGGGTGGAAAATTCCGGGACTTTTTCCCTGAAAATTAGGTAATTGACCCGCTCAAAATCGCTAAAACCCTACACCCTACACCCTACACCCCACACCCTGCCCCCACCGAAAAACTTTTTGCCGCAAACCCTAGTTATTACTCGACCTAATCCACAGTAGGATAGAGATTGCTAAAAATTGACTCTTGAGTAGAGTGGCAACAAGATGGCGAAAGCGGCGATTATTGGATTGGGAAGATCGGGAATAGCGGCGGCAAGATGCTTAAAACGGGATGGTTGGCAGGTGACATTAAGCGATCGCTCCGATTCTCCCAGTTTACAAGCAACCAAAACCAATCTGGAAAGGGAAGGAATTATTGTCAATCTTGGTCAAAATCTCAGTCTAGAGGCAGATTACTTGCCTAATCTTATCGTGGTAAGCCCCGGCGTGCCTTGGGATGCCCCAATTTTAATTACTGCCAGAGAAAAAGGCATCGATACGATCGGAGAATTAGAATTAGCTTGGCGTTATCTGCAATCTTCCCCCTGGTTGGGCATTACGGGAACTAACGGTAAAACCACCACCACCGCCCTCTGTGCCGCTATTTTTCAAAAAGCGGGGTTAAATGCCCCCTCCTGCGGTAATATCGGCTATGCTGCCTGTGAATTGGCTTTAAAAGCCGATAAATACGATTGGATTATTGCAGAGATTAGTAGTTATCAGATCGAGTCCAGTCGGGATTTATCGCCGAAAATCGGCATCTGGACAACTTTTACCCCCGATCACCTCAGTCGTCATCAAACCCTAGAAAATTATTATCAGATTAAAGCCTCTTTACTGCAAAGAAGCGATCGCCAAATCCTCAACGGTGATGATCCCTATCTGCGTCAAATCGGTGTTAGTCAATGGCAACAAGCTTATTGGACTTCTGTGCAGGGCAAAGAGGCGCTTTTGGGCGATCCTAGTCGTGGTGTTTATCTGCAAGATAACTGGATCGTGGCTTTTGGGGAGTTAATTGCCCCGGTTAATCTCCTGAAAATGGTGGGTAGTCACAATCAGCAGAATTTGCTTATGGCTGTGGCCGCCGCTAGATTGGCAGGAATCGAGAAAAAAGCCATTACCGAAGCGATCGCCACTTTCCCCGGGGTTGCCCATCGTCTAGAGTATATTTGTACCTATAAAGGACTAGACTTTATTAATGATAGTAAAGCAACTAACTACGATGCCGCCGCAGTGGGTTTACAATCCGTCCCTAGTCCGGCGATTTTAATCGCGGGGGGAGAAGCGAAAACAGGGGATGATCGGGCTTGGATCGCTGAAATTAAGGCAAAAGTCGCCACTGTGCTGCTGATTGGTGACGCTGCCGCCGATTTTGCCCGTCGTTTACAGTCAGCAGGTTATCAAGATTATGAATGTGTAGAAACGATGGATAGGGCAGTTCAACGTGCGGCTGAACTAGGACTAGCAAAAGCGGCTAAAGTGGTGTTATTATCCCCCGCTTGCGCTAGTTTTGACCAATACCAAAGTTTTGAACATCGCGGCGATCACTTTCGGCAATTGTCCTTACAGTTGTAGGGAGATGGGGGAGTGGGGGAATAGGGAAGTGGGGGAATGGGGAAGTGGGGAATTTCAACTAAAACCCCAACACCCCAACACCCGCGTTGCCGACGACTAAGACGCAATTTTTGTTTCCAAAGATACTCTTTTTTGGCTAAGTTGGTTAAAATCAGGAGGAGTTAACCAAAAAAATTAAGAGAAAAAAACGTGCTGGGATCGTTCTTCCGTCTTGATCATCTTTTTAACAAGCCCCTAATTGCCTGTCTTTTGTCCTGTGTGGGTGTCTTGCTGCCGATCCCAGTTTTAGCGGCACCAGTGGCAGTGTTAAAAAGTCAGGAAAATGCCAATCAATGGACAGCTATCACTGATCGTTTGCAAAATGTCGGGGTTAATTACTGCATTCTTCAGAGTAATCAGTGGCAAAGCGACGCGGATTTAAATAAAATTAAGGTTCTAATCATCCCCAACGTCGAGACTATTTCCGGTTTACAAGCTAGTGTCTTGAGTCGTTGGCTGAATCGCGGTGGTAAAATTATTGTCACAGGTCCGGCGGGGAATCTTTCGGAACCTGCGGTGCGTGATCAATTGCGATCGCTATTTGGGGCTTACTGGGCTTATCCTCACTCCCAAGCTTACACCCTGCGGCCGACTAATTTAGGTGAACTGAAAAACCAAAAACCTTTAGCCAGCAGTCTCCTCGGTGGTGTGGTTATCCCCACGGGAGTTAATAGCCAAACCGTTGCCGTCTGGGGAGCGCGCAACAATCCCCCCGCCGTTGTCCTCAATAATAACTCGATTTTTCTCGGTTGGCGCTGGGGCAGCGATGCCGTCGCTAATCTCGCCCTCGATAGCGCTTGGCTAGAAACCGCCCTGCAACGCTACGGCATTAATCGCAGTTCTTCTATTAGCACAATTGCCCCCTATTGTCAAGGAAACTCAACAATAGTTAATAATATTAACAATACACCATTAGCGACCGCACCCCGTCGCCCTCTACCCCAGATTTCAGAAAATCCCCCCAGTGAAACGGCGAGATTAAGTCCGAATACCGAACAAATCCCCCCCAGAGCGAGCCTAACTCCTCAACAAATTAGCCAAATGACGGCGGAATTGCAGGGATTAATCGGGCGTTATGGGGCGACTCTCTTAGCTTTAGAGGCCAGCAATAATAACACCTTAACTACTGATAAATCCCTAGCACAAGCATTTCATGATCGTGCGAAAAACTCCCCCACCACAGATACCGCCAGACGATTCCGTTTAGCCCTAGAAAATGCCCAAGGAGCCTTAAATAATTTTCAGAATTTAATCGCTCAGGGGGACTATACCCAAGCGCGGGAATTTTGGTTACAAGCGAGGCGAAATCTTTGGGATCATTATCCCACTAATCGACAATTTGCCCAGCCAGAAATACGGGCAATGTGGTTAGATCGAGGCACGATCGTAGAAGCTAAAAATGAGGACGATTTAGCTAAAGTATTCGATCGCATGGCGGCAGCGGGTATTAATGTGGTCTTTTTCGAGACAGTTAATGCTAGTTATACTATTTATCCCAGTCAAGTTGCCCCCGAACAAAACCCTTTAACCAGAGGTTGGGATCCCCTAAAAGTTGCCGTTAAATTAGCCCATGAACGCAATATGGAAATCCACGCCTGGGTGTGGGTTTTTGCGGCGGCTAATCAAGCTCATAATAAAGTATTAGAGCAACCGTTAGATTATCTCGGTCCGGTTTTATCGCGTAATCCCGATTGGGGGGCAACTAATAAAAGTGGTGGTTCTTTTGATTACAGTCAAGGCACGAAAAAGGCCTTTTTTGATCCTGCTAATCCCGACGTACAGAACTATCTTTTATCTCTTTACGAGGAGATTGTCAAGAATTACGATGTGGATGGCTTGCAGTTAGATTATATTCGCTATCCCTTCCAGAATCAAAATTCTAATCAAACCTATGGTTATGGTAAATCCAGCCGTTGGTTATTTAAACAAATGGCGGGAGTTGATCCCATTACTTTAAATCCCCGGGGTGCTTTATGGGAACAATGGACTAGCTTTAAAATCCGTCAGGTTGATACTTTTGTCTCGCAGGTTTCTACTCGTTTAAAACAGATTCGCCCCCACTTGAAAATGTCGGCGGCGGTGTTTCCCCTAGAACAAAAAGAACGATTATATCGTATTCAACAAAACTGGGAAGAATGGGGAAGAAATCAATGGATAGACCTGATCTTTTTAATGACTTATGCTCTCGATACAGGGACTTTAGAAGAGAAAACCCAGTCTTTATTTGATCGCCAAATTGCAGGAAATGCTCTGATTATACCCGGTATCCGTCTGTTAAAAGTACCCGATCAAGTCATGATCGATCAACTACAATTTATTCGCAATCTTCCCACTTCGGGATTCGCTCTTTTTGCTACGGAAAATCTCAATCCCAACCTGCAAACAATTCTTAATCGCATTCAGGGATCGATAATTACCAAAAAAGCTGAACCTTTACCTCACCGTCAACCCTTTAAAACGGCAGCGGTGCGGTTTAATTCTCTGCGTCAAGAGTGGAGTTTTTTAATAGTTAATAATTTATGGGCAATGGAAGAAGGAACCTTAAAAACCTGGGGGCAAGAAGTGGACGAAATGGCTAATTTATTAGAACAATTAGCTACTAATCCCAGCCCTCGCAATTTGACTTTAACTCAAAATGCTCTAAAGCGATTTAGCTATCAATTTAAATCTGTGATGTCCAGACAAAAAGATTTATCTACTTATCAAATACAAGTCTGGGAAAATCGCCTCGCCACCCTACAAAGTCTCCTAAGTTATGGTCAAAGGGTTGAGTTTTAAGTAGGGCTTGCTGAATAAATCTAAAAACCTTGTTGGATAAGACTTTTAGACCTTTTGTCAATCAAAAAGTACCGGATATGGGAGTGATCGGGGGGAAATTTAGGCACTTTTTCCCTGAAAATTAGGTAATTGACCGCCTGAAAATGGGT
>NZ_JADBTX010000135.1:0-17310 GCF_020245945.1 Microcystis sp. M015S2 | reverse complement strand
TTCAACAGGGTCTTCAACAGGGTCTTCAACAGGGTCTTCAACAGGGTCTTCAACAGGGTCTTCAACAGGGTCTTCAACAGGGTCTTCAACAGGGTCTTCAACAGGGTCTTCAACAGGGAGAACGTCTGGTGATAGAAAATTTATTGAAAGCTCGTTTTGGTAGTTTAGACCCAGATTTATCCGTAATTATCGATCGCATTTTATTATTACCAGTGGAGGAGTTTACCCCTTTAATAATTAATTCATCTCGCACAGAATTAATTGCCCACTTTTCTAATTAAAAGCATAACTCAATCCTTTGATGATACTGGATTTTGAAATTGGCTGATTAACCAGAGCAGGCAATTTTCTGGGCGAATTTGGGGATATTGAGGATCGTTCTGGAACCAGCATCAGCTTTCTTGCTAATTTGTGGGCAATTAGCGGCAATTTAGCTCTGATCACCTGAGAATAGCTTTTCTAAAGCTTCCTTCAAGGTTGGTTCCATGACAATTTTATTTTGATAAGCAACTGTTACTCTAGCGATTGTCGGGACACTATTTTGGTCTGCCACTAGATACAAAGGTTCTACATAAAGTAGCGATTGTTCAATGGGAATAATTAATAGGTGTCCTTGCAAAACTTTAGAACCGTCCCGATTCCAAAGGGAAATCTGTTGAGAAATATCTGGATCTTGGTTAATTAAAGCCTCAATTTGATTCGGTCCGTACACTAACCTTTGTTTAGGAAATTGATAGAGTAATAACTTACCATACTCTCTATCATCTGAACGCGCCGCTAACCAAGCGATTAAATTTTGCCGACTAGAGGGAGTATAGGGATGGAGGAGAATAAATTCTTCTTTGTCGGCATCGGGCAGTTTCATGATTAAATAATAGGGTGATACAGCCTGGGGTTCCGTGCCGTAAATTTCTAGGGGAATTTCCCATTGATCCTCCCGATTATAAAATACTTGCGGATCGGTCATGTGATAGGTTAATAATCTTTCCGCTTGGGTACTAAATAAATCTTCAGGATAACGGATATGACTGCGGATAGTTTTTGGCATTTCTGCTAAAGATTTAAACAGATGAGGAAAGATTTTACTCCAGGTCTGAATGATTGGATCATTTTCATCGGCAACATAGAAATTGACCGTTCCATGATAGGCATCCACTACCACTTTGACCGAATTGCGAATATAGTTAAATTTATCTTTCCCCGGGTCAGAATAGGGATAGCGATTGCTGATAGTATAAGCATCAATAATCCAATGTAATTTACTACTACTATCCCCCACATCTGCCGCTACTAAATAGGGGTTGCGATCATAATTTAAAAAAGGGGCGATAGTTTGCACGCGATTTTGGATATCACGACGCATTAATAAGCGAGTTTCGGGAGTAAAATCTTGGCTAAATAACATTTGCCAATCCCGCAGATAAAGGGCAAATAGCCAACGTCTCCACCCGGTCCCAACTAGGATTCCTCCCTTTCCATCGTAGGTATTATAGACATTTCCATCCCCGCTAGGAAAATCCAATTCTTCTACGGTGGTGGGAGTCATCACATAATTATTAGTTAATTCCCCGTAGTAAATGCGGGGTTTACCAATGGGAATACTATAATCAATTAATTCGCTAGAGGTTTGTAGGGCCCCTTCGTCTTTATTTGTGCCGATATCTTTGACAAAATAGTAGGGTAAACCACCGGCAGCCACTAAATTAACCGGGGAAAGAGTGAACCCATAACCGTGGGTATAAACGAGATGTTTATTCACCCAAGTGTTAGCAGAAGTGGGAACCGCACTATAATCTAATTCTCTAGCGGCAATAATGGTCTGTTGTTTTTCAGATATTTGACGTTCCTCGATTTTTTCAGGCACTCCCACTCGTACCCTATAGCGATCAATATCAGCATCGGGGAATTTATAATATAAGCGAATTTGCTGTAATTGTCGGTTAGTTTCTAGCAGTGGTTTGGTGTCCCAAAGACGAATATTATCGATAGTTAGATGGTTTCTCTCTAAAACTTCGGCATTTAATTCGGCCTGTGGATCGAAAACTTGGGCATCAATTCTATCTAAGTAAAAAGCCGCTCTTGTAGATTGAATACTTCTTTCAATATAGGGTCTTTCTCTCACTAATTCATTCGGTTGTACGATTATTCTTTGTAATCCTCCACTGATAATTGTGCCACTGATCCAAACAATTAAATAGAGAAATACAGGAACTAAGTAGGGGAAAAATAACAACTTTTTCTTGGCGGTTTTGTGTAATTTGCGACGGTTTCTTTTACCAAATAATGCTTTTTCTCCTAACCATATAGAGGTTATTGCTGCAATAATTCCCAGAATAATTTCAATAAATTGACCAACATGAGCATCGATATAACCCGCACCATAAACTACTCCTTCGGGAGAATAAAGTAGCAGGTAACGCTGAATAATATGGTGTAATACTAGCAGCCCCATTAACCCACTCCACAGGGCGTATAAATGACGCAGTTGCCGACGGGAAAACCCCGGAAATGTTCCCCGAGAAAGACTATCGCCCGAAAAAAGATAGGTTAAACTAACGGCAAAAAGAGTATATATTCCCACACCACCGAGCCATAATTCTAGTAACTGCCACAGGGGTAATTGAAAGATGTAAAAACCTAAATCATTCCCGTATTGAGGATCGTTAATATTGAAAGGAACACCATAAAAATATTTTAAAAAATTCGCCCACTGCCCAGCAATAATAAAAGATAGCATTACAGTGAATACTATAGATATTATTCGCAAAAAATACTCGGTTTTAATTAATAATCCCAAGACTAAAAGAGCGATAATTACCCCTTGCCAAAGATTACTGGAAATATCTGTTAATACTTGCCTAATCCAAACTATTTCCAGAGGAGAACTTAGGGAAGAACTAAGGTTAGGAAGATTAAAATCTGGTGTCCAGAGACTGAGGGCTAGTTTACTGTAATACAATAACATTGACCCGATCCAAGCTCCAATTCCCGTTGCGATAATCAAAAGGCCGAGTAAATTAATACTGGGAGATTGAGGACTAAGAGGATAACTATCTTCCTTGGCTTTTTGCCAACGAAAACGCTGGGCTAAACGTAAATTAGTAAAAATAAAGAGTAGAGAAAGAATTGCACTTCCCCAACCTAATCCTAGTTGCCAAGATAATTGCTTCAGGAAAGTGTTTAAATAACCCATCTCGGTAAACCAGAGGCTATTGGCTACCACTAATACCCCCAACTGCCCGATCACAAGGCAGCCGAGAAACAGTAAAATAGGTTTAGCGATCGAGCTTCGGTTAGATCTGATCAGCATGGATAAAGTGATAAGGGAGAGTCTTCCTTTATTCTAGCGATTTTAGTTTCTCCCTGCTGCTTTTTCTTAATTTAAAGATAAACTTAAGAAACTATAGCCAGGTTAGGGCGATAACTTTGCTTAAAGTCAGCAATTTTACCTAATTTTAGCGAGGATTAGCAGACTGGAGTATTTCCCGAAAAATCCTGCGTCGATAGGAAGGAGATTCATTACTCATATTCCATAAAGTTTCGTAGAAAAAGAAAGAAACACCAAAATTTTGTTGTCTCGATTTTTTCACTTGTTGAGTAATATTAACCATCGGAATCGGACGACCTTTTAAACCAGATAAAATCCCAATAGCTACGGGGATAGATTGCCTAGCTTGCTGTAATTCTGGTTGTGATAATTCCCAGTCAAAGGCGTTCATATCAGTTCGATACACTTGTATTATTAACTCATCAATCAAGTTTTTTTGTTGCCATTTTTGCCAATCTAAAAGATAGGATTCTAGGGAGAAAGTGTAGGGATTAGGAGATAGGGAAATAATCGCTCTAGGTTGGTGGTTTTTAATCGTCTGGGCTAAACTATTCATATAATCAGTAATTTTATCGGCCCGCCATTGAATCCATGCTTTATCTTGGTAATCTTGCGGTGGTAATTGTCCAGAATGTTCCCTTTGATAGAGTTTAATTGTGGTTTCATCATAGCCAAAATCGGCGGGATAACCAAAATGGTCATCAAACTGAATTCCTTCTATATCGTAGTTAGTAATAATCTCGCTGACTAAATCCGTAATAAAGTTTTGTACTTGCGGATGTAACGGATTTAACCACACCCGTTGATGCACTTTTCCTTCCCACCAAATTACGCTTTTATCCTGTCTTTGGGTTAACCAATCGGGATGTCGTTTGGCTAATTCTGAATCCGCAGGAGCCATAAAACCAAATTCAAACCAGGGAATAATTCTTAATTTTTTCCGATGACCTTGGCTAATTATTTCCTTTAAAAAGTCGCGATTTTTTAAAGATTCATGGGGATCGAGCGCTCGTCCCGTGACTTTTTCTGCTACCTTAGAAGGATAGAGTGTATAACCCCAATTCCAAACCGTGGGATAAATAGTATTAAAGTTTAAATCGGCCAACCTATCAAGGGCATCTTTTAGGGTTTCTGGTTTAAATAATACCTCACTATCGATATTAGTTAACCAAACTCCACGAATTTCGGGTTTTTCTTGGGTTTGATTGCTGGATTGTGCCGGATAATTAAAGGTTATCGTCATGATACAAGCAAAGATAATTAAAAATATTAACCAGCTTATTTTCCCGTATCTTTGACTATAAATCACCAAACTATCGGCGAAATTATTAAAAGTTTTACTGATTCTATTCATAATGGGAAAGTGGGGTAGTGGGAATTATGAATTATGAATTATGAATTAGGAAGTGGGGAGAGGGGAGCAGGAAGTCGGGAGCAGGGAGCAGGGAGAATAAATAAAAATAATCTCCTGACTCCTGAATCCTAACTCCTGACTGTTAAAATAACTAAATTATCTCTCTAAATTGCGAGGATCTAGGGCATCGCGTAAACCATCACCGAGTAAATTAAAAGCTAAAACGGTGAGAATAATTAACAAAGCAGCTGGCCAAATTAACCAGGGTTGTAGAACAATAATTGAGGCATTGGTAGCCAGAGAAAGCATATTTCCCCAACTAGGATCCGGTTGTTGAATTCCTAAACCAATCAAACTTAAAACCGATTCGGCCACGATAAACCCCGGCACGGCTAACGTAGCAGAAATAATGATATAACTAGCAGTTTGGGGCAGCACATGACGCAGAATAATATAAAGGGGTTTTGCTCCCATAGCTTTAGCGGCCTGAATAAATTCCTGTTCTTTCAGGGATAAAACTTGACCGCGAATTACCCGCGCTAATCCCGACCAACTGATAAAAGAAGTAATCAGGACGATTAATAAAAAGCGCTGGGTGCTGGTTAATCCTGCGGGTAAAACGGCCGCTAGGGCCACGAGTAAATATATGCCGGGGATAGTCATTAAAACTTCCACAAAACGCATTAAAATCGCATCTAACCAACCGCCAAAATAGCCAGAAACGCCACCGACAAATAAACCGATAGGGAAAGAAATTAAAATCCCGACCAAACCGATAAATAAACTAATTCTGCCCCCGAAAATCAAGCGACTAAAACTATCGCGTCCCGATTCGTCAGTTCCCAATATATTGATTCTACCATCGCCGATGACTCCGAACAGATGGAGATCAAAAGGGATACCGGGGAATAAAGTTACTTCCTGCCATTTTGGCGGCAAAGGTAGGCGAATTTGACCTAAATTATAGGTTTCACCCTTAACCAAGAAACGCAGCGGCAAGGGTTTGTTAAAATCTCTCATTAGCTTCCGCTCACCAGTTTCTATATTAATAGCACTTTGAGTGGTGGGATAGACGTGGGGGCCAATCCACTCACCCTTGTTACTTCCCGACTGCGAGCGCCAAAAGATTTGGGTGGGAGGGAGGAGAGACTGACCGGGTTGGGAGGAGTAGGGAGAGTAGGGAGCGACAAAATCCGCCGCTATTACGCTTAAATAGAAGATTAACAGTAAAACTGCTCCCCAACGGGCGAGAGGATTATCTTTGAGTTTGTGCCACCAGTCCATAGGCGATTAGGTCAATAGGAGAGTTAATCTTTATTTTGCTAGTTTGATTGCTACAATTTATCATACCAACAAAAAAGCTGTCTAATGTTTATTAATCCCCTTGTTTATGAGAAATCTTCTGTCTATCGTCAAGATTTTGAGACAGCGCAACCGTTTAAGCATTTGGTCATCGATAATTTTTTAGTTGGGGAGCAAGCGCAAATTTTGCTGGAAAATTTTCCCAGTTTTAATCCGCAAAAAGCCATTAGTGAGTTAGGAAAAGTTGGCGGGAAGGCGGTTAATGAGGATTTAATCGGTTTGGGGGGTGTTTATCAACAGTTTGGCCGCTACATTCAAGCTCAAGAGTTTTTAGAGTTAATTTCCCAATTAACTGGTATCGATAATTTAATTCCAGACCCTAGTTTTTATGGGGGTGGAACCCACGAAAATTTACACGGTCAAGAATTAGACCCTCACATTGATTTTAACCTCGATGAGCGTCATTGGTATCATCGCCGCTTGAATTTATTAATCTATTTAAATCCCCAATGGCAAGCAGATTGGGGAGGTAATCTAGAGTTACATTCCAATCCACGTCAACCAGAAGAAAATAAGATTAAATCTTTTGTCCCTATCTTTAATCGTTGTGTTATTTTTGAAACCAATGAATATTCATGGCATGGATTTTCTCAGATTAATTTACCAGAAAATCAACGGCATTTATCCCGGAAATCTCTGTCTATCTATCTCTATACCAAAGAACGTCCTATGGAAGAATTATCACCATCTCATACAACTTTTTACATCCCGCGCCCGCTGCCAGAAAATATTCAACCCCATCAAGTTTTAACCTCGGAAGATTACCAACAAATTAAAATTTTACTGAAAAGACGGGATGATTTAATTCGTTTTTATCAAGATAGAGAACTAAAAGAATCTCAGGATTTAGTTAGTTTAAAATCCCATATTAAGCGCTATCTATCCCTCCAATATCCTCGCCTATGGAAAGTGATTAAAAGTTTACCCCGTTGGCAAAAGTGACCAGAAAAAATCCCTACTTTCCAATCAAAGAAAGTAGGGAATAATCAAAAAAACTGACTGGGAACTTAGCCTAATAACTGGGTAGCACGGGTAGTTAAAGCATTGGCAGTTAAACCATTATAGGCCATAATTTCCCCGGCGCTGGCGGTGGTTTCTCCCCGTTTCCAAGCGAATACATCCCGACGCGCATTACTGCGTAACATAATCGGTTCTAACATGGCACTTGTACCACCGGTTACTCCGATTAAAGCATCACCAGCAAAGAGACTGTCAAAACCAGCATCATCAAGGAAATTATTATCAGCTTGCGAGCTAGTTTCACTCATCACATCGCTAGGACGATAGAGACGACGGGGATTAATTACCGAGACGATTTTTACACCGATTCCCGCTGCTTCTAACTGTTGTGCAGACTCAAAGACGGGTAATAAAGTCATATCACCAATGACGGCAAAAACGACTTTTTTACTGCCTTCCGATTCCTGGAGAATTACGCCGCCTTTTTCTAAAGCTTGATGGGTTTGCTCAAAGGTGGTTCGCACCGGTAAAGGCGATTTACTAGCGGTGATTGTAATGCCTTTATTGCTGGTTCCTAAGGCCCATTCATAACAGACTTGAATACTGTTAGCATCGCAGGGAAAGAGAGGGAAAATATTACCATTTCGCATCATAGCGGCGAAATAATTTTCAATCTCTGGGCGTTGGTGTGTCCAACCATTACGCCCTTGCTCTAAGGCTCCGGCGGTAAATAAAGTAATAGTAGAAGGGGTGGGACGACGTAACTCGGCCATCGCTTGGGTTACAGTCTGCCAAATCGGTAAACCATTGATAGCAAAAGACTCGTAAGAACACCATAAAGTCCGCGCTCCCAAGAGAGATAAACCGACGGCTAATCCAGCACAGGCATCCTCGCTTAAAGGCTCATAAACTTGACCTTTAGGACCCTGGAAATAGGTATCATCGGTGGTGGGGTGAATAATCTTTAAACCGACGTTAATATTATTAATTCCCGAAGCGGCATTACCATCAGCATTAGTGACAACAAAATTGGGGTCAGCTTTACCCACAGCTACCACTAATTCCCCCATGGCAGTGGTGGCCACTTTTTTATCACCACCCACAGTATATTCCGTCATCGGTAAGGTTCCTAAATCCGGCAGCGGGAAGACTTTTTCCGTTACCACTGTTTCCGCTGCCGGACCGCCTCCAGAGCGCTCGAAATTAGTACGAACAATTGCCCAAGCTTCAGGGGGTAAAGCGCGTTCTTGTAAGGCAGTAACGATATAATCTTTTTCCAAAGAATCGCCTGGATAAAGATTATGAGAAGCTGCTCCCCGTTTGTGAACTCCCGCCCCTTTAAGTTGTTTAATAATGATCACCGTTAGTTTACCACCTAGGGCTAATTGGGCGGCTTTATCCGTGGCCATTAACACCGCTTTCATGAACTCCAGACGCTGGTTAAAAGAGAATTTGGTGCTATCTACATATTCCCCTTTTTGATTAGCATCATCGAAGTCTTTGGCATTAATGAGAATCACTTCCTCGAAACCATTACCGCGCCAATAGGCTTCCATTTCGGCGTTAGTTTTCAGGGACACCATGCTATGGTGTTCTTGGGAATAGCCATTCCAGACTAAAATCGGCAGAAAATTGGTAATTTCAGGATAAGCAGTGTGAAAATGACCAAAACTACTCATAATGTAGGGTTCTCCTAAACCACCATCCCCGATAGTCACAGGGAAAAGGGTATTAGGGTGTAATTTGGCCGCCGCCATGGCAAAATGTTGGCCTTGGCCCAAAGGACCGGCCGGCCCGAGCAGTCCGGGGATTTGTCCAGAAAGATGCCCTAAAAGTCCGTGTTTTTCCCGAAAACGTTCTCCCAATTCGCTGACGTTGCTGATGCCCATGGCTTCGAGAGAGCGATCGAGAAAGACGTTACTATAAAAACCAGGGGCATGATGGCCCACTTCAGTGAAAATATTTTTTTGGCCTAACATCATCAAAGAGGCAATCACGTCGGCAGCGCTGGCAAAACCGCCGGGGTGTCCCGATTCTTTGGTAGCGGTGATTTGTAGGGTGAGGTAACGCAAAGCATCGGCGGCTAGGAGGGTTTGATAGATAGCATTCGGGTCATTAGCGGCAATAATAGCGGTTTTTCCCTCAGCAATAGCGGCTTTTCCTGCATATTTATCAAATTCGGGTAAGGAACCCCCAAAATATTTTATCCCTTGACAAAAATCGGGAATTGTGCTAGTAGCTGTCATAAAATTAATATACCCCTTTACATACAGGCAATCATTAAAACTATCTTACAGTTAGCGGTAACTCTCGTTAGATGCGATATTACAGGGGGTTTCCATAGGCGATCGACTATTTGTGCTACACTGATCGCCAATGTTAACGATAAAATTAATCCTATTAATAATGTTAAATAGCAGCCAATTACAGGATTTAATCAGTAAATCCCTACGTTATCTGTTAATTATCGGCACTATTACCCCCCTAACTTCCTTAGAAGCCCGCCCAGTCCAAGCCACTCCTCCGAGTAGTCCTGCACCCGCTAAAGAGGCGATTGCTCCTATCCCCGCAGAAAGCAAAGAGTACACCCTAGGAGAAGGGGATAAAGTGCGCGTCACCATCTACCAAGTGGCGGATTTAAGCGGCGATTTCCTTGTTTTAGCCGATGGAACCCTGACTTTACCTCTGATTGGTAGCGTCAAAGTGGAGGGAATGACCGTCACCGAAGCCGGCCAAACCCTTGCCAAACGTTACACCACCTATCTCAAACGTCCCGTGGTTACTGTTAGCGTTCTCACCCCCCGGCCTCTGCAAATCGCCATCGCGGGGGAAGTCAATCGTCCGGGTACTTATACAATTAACCCCGAACAAAGCCAAAAAACGCCCCTATTGACCGAAATAATCCGGCAAGCAGGGGGAGTGACTACGGTGGCCGATATTGGTCAAGTTCAAATCCGACGCAACCTCAAGGGACAAGAACAGCTAATTCAAGCGAATCTCTGGCAATTAATCCAAAAAGGCGATACAACCCAAGATATTAGCCTTAGAGATGGCGATAGCATTGTTATTCCCACCAAAACGACCCTTAGCGTCGGGGAAGTCAATCAATTAGCCGATGCCAATTTTGGACTAGATAGCGATCGAGAAATTAATGTTACTGTGGTGGGAGAAGTTTATCGTCCGGGGTCCCATCGCATTGTCCCCACTGCCAACAATAATAATAACAATAATAATGACCTAGATCGCGGCGGTACCAGGAAACCGGCCCGACTAACCCAAGCTATCCAACAAGCGGGAGGCATCAAACCTCTCGCCGATATCCGACAGGTGCAGGTGCTGCGTTATACTCGTGACGGTTCCCAGCAGAAAATCCCCGTAGCTCTCTGGAGTTTGCTCGAAAAAGGTGATATGACCGGCGATATCTTTCTTCAAGAAGGGGATACGGTGATTATCCCCACCGCTACTGAAATCTCGTCCAAGGAATCAGAAACCCTAGCATCGGCTAGTTTTGCCCCTAAAACCATTAACGTGAAAGTGGTCGGGGAGGTGAAAAAACCGGGGACAATTGAAGTTCCTCCCAATACCCCCCTCAATCAGGCAATTTTAACCGCAGGAGACTTTGATAAGCGTCGGGCTAATCAGTCCACGTAGCAATCTGGCCTCTGCCACCGACACCCTCGGCACGGTTTTAAGTCCCTTTACCGGTCTGACAGGCTTTTTCAACGGATTTTTTAATCTTTTCCGTTAAAAAAGTTTACTTTAACCGGATGTCATTGGTTAAGTAATCGAGCTAATAATAGATATAGAACCGGCAAAAAGTCGTGAGCGGTCACGGCTTTTCTGCTCAAGAGACTCAGGAAAGAAAACTATGATTTTTCTCCTTACTCTAGCCCTAATCTCCCTGTCGATTAGCTACAATGTTCACGGCGAAATAATTAGCCTCAGTACCTGCTTATTAGGTCTTTTTTGTGGCTTATTAAGTTTGTTCTTTACACCCCTACTGGTAAAGGTTTTTATCCTTGTCACTTTAGTCCTCTTTAGCTGAGATTTTAAACCCTAAACTCGACTAAAACCCTAAGCATACTTAACCCATCAAAAAAACTGTTATGCAAAAACGCTATCTCGGTCAGACTAATATAGAAATTACTCCCCTTCTCGTGGGTACTTGGCAAGCAGGAAAAAAGATGTGGGCAGGTATTGAAGATGAGGAAAGTATTAGGGCTATTCGTGCCGCTTTTGAGGCAGGAATTACCACTATAGATACAGCCGAAATCTACGGGGAAGGTCACTCGGAATCGATTGTCGCTCAAGCTTTGGCCGATGTGCGAGAACAGGTAATTTATGCCACCAAAGTTTTTGCTAATCACCTTAAATATGAGCAAGTTATCGCAGCTTGTGATCACTCTTTAAAAAACCTCCAAACTGATTATATCGATCTTTATCAAATTCATTGGCCTAGTGGCTCATGGAACACGGAAATAGTGCCTATTTCTGAAACTATGGCCGCTCTTAATTATCTGAAAGCACAGGGAAAAATTCGCGCTATAGGGGTTTCCAATTTCTCCCGCTCTCAACTGGAAGAAGCTGGTCAATACGCCAGAATTGAGAGTATTCAACCTCCCTATTCTCTCTTTTGGCGCTCGGTAGAAAAGGAAATTATGCCCTATTGTATAGAAAATAATATTTCTATTCTAGCCTATTCTCCCCTTGCCCAAGGTTTATTAACAGGAAAATTTAGAAATGGTTATCAGTTGGCAGCGGAGGACCATAGAATTAAAAATAAACTCTTTCATGGCGAAAACTTTCAGAGGATACAAGCGGCTTTAAATCAATTAGAACCGATTGCTAACCGCTATAATTGTTCCCTAGCTCAATTATCTCTTGCTTGGTTAATTAAGCAACCCCAAACTAATGCAATTGCTGGGGTAAGAAATGCCGCTCAGTCAGTTAATAACGCTCAAGCAATGACAATTAATTTAACCCCAGAAGACCTAAAATTAATTGATAATATTGGTAAACAGGTAACTGATTTCTTGGATGATAATCCTGTGCTGTGGGATTTCTAAAAATTATACAGCAGTTATCTTAAGGGTGAAGACAGAAGCTTTGGTTAATTCTCAGGAAAAAGCCTGTATAATGACAGCTATAGTCCGATTCTTATCGCAGGATTACACCTATGGCTAAATCGAAAAAACACAATCTGCAATGGATTAAAGAAACCCTCGACTTAAATCCAGATCATAACTGGAAATCTAGTCCGGGTAACAGTATTTTTGTAGCTGGTCGCGGTGCAGTTCGCTTTGAAGTTCCTCAAGATTGGCATTTTGAACCCGATGATAATTCCTTTCGTTTTTTAGATAGAAAACCCCCCGATGATGATTGTCGTTTAGAGGTTTCCTATAATTTACTTCCCCCCGGAGATTGGAAAGAATTACCCCTGAAAGGAATGGTCAAAAAATTAGCTCGTGAAGATAGCCGCAATCCTCACGAAATCGGCGAAGTTATCCAAGAAAAACGCCAAACTGCGCGCATTGTTTGGGTGCAAATTCAATTCATCGACCCCCAAGAAAATCGGCCAGCTTATTCGCGCATTGCCGTGGGCATTGGTTCTGGAGTTCAATGTTTAATTACTATGGATTATTGGGTCGATGATGCGGAAAAATTCACCCCCGTCTGGGATACGGTTATCTCCTCCCTGGTGTTAGGTTTATACATTCGCGATCCCCGCAGCGGTTTAGCTTTCCCCGACTAAAGGTAATAGCAATTTTGCAGGAAAATTTCCTTGACAAAAAACCTTAATTGTGATAATAGAAAAATTGATCGCCCGACTCGCGTGGGGATAGCTGCCCGTCCCCGCATTGACGGGATGTGCAGGAAAGCAAGAGGCACTCAGACTTAAACGCAAGCTATGACCTTGAGGAATAGTGATAAAAGTGGCCTGTAGGGCAATATTTAGGGGCGATTCGGGGTTATTTACCCGTTTATAACCCTGAGTGATATTAAAAACTCGACCATCGGGGGTAACTTGAGAAACCACCGCGCAGATATCGAAACTAACCGCATCTGCTTGACAATAACAATCCAGACGGGGACTACCCAAAATCGTTAAATCTTTCTCTAGGGGGGGAGAAGTGTAGGTAATCAGATCACTGCGACAGTCTAGCATGGTGCGGTCGAATATTCCCCCCGGTAGGGCGCTATGACCTCCTAAAGATGGCACTGGTCGCCAAGGATCGTGAACTATGGTATCTTCGATCGCAGGTTCTAACAAAATCGCGCTTAATTTCCCCTCATCCTCGCGCAGATTGGCTAAACCTTGACTAGCAAGATAATAAATTTGCTGATTTTCTCTGGGAAACTTCTCCAGATATCGCCATTGATTAGACCCCATTTGAAATAGATACATAGGAGGATTTTTTAATAACTCCGTTTCCTGACCTTTTAAGAAATAATCAAACCATTGCAGCTGCATTTTATCCACGGGACTAATTGCCTGTTGACCATAATCTATCTCTCCTACTTTTCTCCCCCAGGGTAGATGAGTCCAAGCACCAATAATTAGCTGTTGGGGATAGATAGAACGCGCTTGCATTTCTTGGTATAAACCCAAAGTTCCCCGGAGATGAGGATCGAACCAACCTCCGATATGTAACATCGGTAAATCGATATTTTTTAAAAGGTGTTGCGGTGATAATTTTTGCCAATAGTCATCGGGAAGAGAACGAGTAATCCAATCGTGATAAAAAGAATCGGCGGCCAAATCTTGTAGAATTTGGGGAGAGGCTGCAATAGGATCAAAAAGGGGTAAATTTCGGGAAGCTACCCAGAGTTTTTGATAGGCTGTTTCGTCGCCTTTTAATCTAGCTGTTTCCGCCGCTAATTGTATTGCCCAAGCGAGATTATATTGTAAATTAAATGCTTCGTTTTCATAGGCCCAATCTCGATATAAATCATGAGCAATCATCGCCGGACAAATAGTTTTTAAAGCATCATGACCATTAGCGGCCGCATATAATTGGGTCATTCCCTGATAGGAAAAACCATACATTCCCACCACACCCGTATTATTAGGAATAGTTAAAACCCATTCAATAGTTTCTAATCCGTCGCTAATTTCATGGGCAAATAAATTAAAATTTCCCGTCGAGTTTCCCCGTCCCCGCACATCCTGAATTACTACAATATAACCCTGACGTGCATACCAGCTAGGATGGGCATAAACCACCGTAGAAGCGATCATTTTTCCGTAGGGTTGTCGCATTAGTAAAATGGGCAAAGATTCCCTACTATCGGGACGATAAATATCGGCAGCTAAACTAATTCCATCTCTGGTGATCAAACTAGCAGTTTCTTTTTTTATGGGGTAGGGATTAAGCATTATTATCTCTTTCAAATAAAAAATAGTGTCAGGTGGCTCAATCGAGAAAACTTGACAAAGACCAGATAAAGCTTAACTAAATGTTACAATAAAGGCGGACTGCCTCACCGGCCTAGGACTGGAGAAAAATCAACGATGCTACGACTAGAGAGAATTAGTAAGATTTACCCGACGGGAGAAGTGTTAAAAGATGTCACTTGGGAAGTAAAAACTGGCGATCGCATCGGGTTGGTGGGAGTCAATGGGGCCGGAAAATCCACCCAACTGAAGATTATTATGGGGGAAGTGGAACCCACCGCCGGGGAGATCATCCGTCCTACCAGTCTCCATATCGGCTATCTTACCCAAGAATTTGAAGTTGATCCCCGTCGGACGGTACGCGAGGAATTTTGGACGGTGTTTCAAGAAGCGAATCAAGTCCACCATCAACTAATAGAAATTCCCCAACACATGGAAAAAGCTGATCCCGAAGAATTAGATCGCTTAATTCATCAATTGGATCGCCTACAAAGACAATTTGAGGCATTAGATGGTTACGGATTAGAAGCACGCATCGAGAAAATTTTACCGGAAATGGGCTTCACTGTTGATGACGGCGATCGCTTGGTAAGTTCCTTTAGTGGTGGTTGGCAAATGCGGATGAGTTTAGGCAAAATTCTCCTACAAACTCCCGATATTTTACTCCTCGATGAACCAACTAACCATTTAGACTTAGAAACCATTGAATGGTTAGAAAAATTCCTCAAGGATTTAACCACTCCCATGGTCATAGTTTCCCACGACCGGGAATTTCTCGATCGTCTCTGTACCAAAATTGTCGAAACTGAAAGGGGAGTTTCTACCACTTATTTAGGTAATTATTCTGCCTACCTACAGCAAAAATACGAACAACAATCCGCTCAGTTAAGTGCCTACGAACGTCAACAAAAAGAACTAGAAAAACAGCAAGCTTTCGTCGATCGGTTCCGGGCTAGTGCCACCCGTAGCACCCAAGCAAAAAGCCGGGAAAAACAATTAGAAAAGGTAGAAAAAATTGAAGCCCCAATCGCCGATGTGCGTACCTTAAAATTCCAGTTTCCTCCAGCAGTGCGTAGTGGTCGGGAAGTGGTAACTATTAAAAATCTTGTTCACATTTACGATGATAAAATTCTCTTTTTGGGAGCAAATCTGGAAATAGAAAGAGGCGATAGAGTCGCTTTTTTAGGACCAAATGGTGCAGGAAAATCCACGCTTTTACGTTTAATTGTTGGGTTAGAATCACCCACAGAAGGCTCGATTGAAATCGGTAAACATAACGTTATTCCTAGTTATTTTGAGCAGAACCAAGCGGAAGCTTTAGACCTAACTAAAACCGTTTTAAATACGATTCATGATGAAGTTCCCGATTGGAAAGATGTGGAAGTTCGCAGTCTTTTAGGGCGATTTTTATTCAGTGGGGAAACGGTATTAAAAAAAGTAGAATCCCTGAGTGGTGGCGAAAAAGCACGTCTTGCTTTAGCCAAAATGTTACTTGCTCCCGCTAACTTATTGATTCTCGATGAACCCACTAATCACCTCGATATTCCCGCCAAGGAAATGTTAGAATCGGCTTTAAAAGTTTATGAAGGCACGGTTTTAATTGTTTCCCATGATCGTTATTTTATCTCCCAGGTAGCTAACAAAATTGTCGAGATTCGGGATGGCGAATTAATTGTCTATGCCGGAGATTATCACTATTATCTAGAAAAACTAGACGAAGAAAAGCAAAAAGCCGAACAAAAACGCATTGAAGCTGAAAAATCGGCCAAAGCTGCCGCTAAACGGGCTAAACAAAAGGCCAAAAAAGGTTAGAATGTAAAGTATTACCCTATCCACGATTATCTATCAATTAATTAATCTTATGGCAGCTATAAAAGTAGGCGATCGAGTTCCCAATTTTTCTCTCCCTTCCCAAACAGGGGCAACGGTTAAGATCGGCGATTTAATCGGTAAAACATCCCTGGTAATTTATTTCTATCCCAAAGATGATACTCCGGGGTGTACCGCAGAATCCTGCGCTTTCCGCGATAGTTATGAAGTGTTTACCGATGCGGGTGCGGAAGTTATTGGGATTAGTGCCGATAGTCCCCAATCCCATCAACAATTTGCCCAAAAATATAATCTTCCCTTCACCCTTTTAAGTGATACCGATAACCGAGTGCGGAAATTATTCGGTGTTCCCTCTACCTTATTTGTCATCCCCGGACGAGTTACCTATATCATTGATAAAGAGGGAATCGTCAGACATATTTTTGATTCTATGTTAGATTTTAAAGCTCACGTTACCGAATCTTTAAACACGATTAAATCTTTTTAAGTTGATGATTATGAAAGAAATCCCGATCAGATAATTACTTGGGAAGAAATTAAAAACTCTATCCGATAATTGTGCTGATTCTGACTTAAAAATACGCCAATTCAAGTCTGAATTGGTCTTTCTCCTCTGGTTTTAGCTGAGAGCTTATTAGGTCAAAACCCATCTTAAAACAGAGGAGGAAAAACCACAGTTCTCAACTTAGTTGGGGTTTAACTAGGAGTATTTTTATGCCAAGTAAAATAAAAAGTTGCCCCTTCACCTGCTTGGGATTCTACCCAAATCCTTTCTCCTTGATTATCAAGAATTTTTATAATTTCCTTGATTAATTCTGTCAGATTTACCGTTTCTTCTGGTAGAGAACTTATAGCGGTTTTCACATGGATGAGGTAAGTACTGGTGACTGGGAAGTGTCAATAAAAGGGGAATTACAATAGCAACCATGTGTGAACCAGCCCTGACAGGGGGACAAGCAAGCTGAAAAGCTTATGTAGCATGGAATACAGACACAGACTCCCAAAAAAGATAAGTCATATTTACTATATATGACCTAAATAACGAAAATGATAAGTGAACTATACCAGAAAGTCTTAGAG
>NZ_JADBTX010000134.1:0-2617 GCF_020245945.1 Microcystis sp. M015S2 | reverse complement strand
GCACTTCTTCTTGGGTGCATGGCCGGTAATCGGTATCTGGTTTACGGCGATGGGTGTAAGCACCATGGCGTTTAACCTCAACGGTTTCAACTTCAACCAGTCGATTCTCGATTCTCAAGGTCGTGTAATTGGTACTTGGGCCGATGTGCTGAACCGCGCTGGTATCGGTATGGAAGTAATGCACGAGCGTAATGCACATAACTTCCCCTTAGACTTGGCTAGTGGTGAACAGGCTCCTGTAGCTCTGACTGCTCCTGCTATCAATGGTTAATTCCTAGTCTGAACGAAAAGGCACTCCTGCGAGGGGGTGCTTTTTTGTTGAGAAGGGAAGGATAACCAGTGGCTATGAGAGAATAAAAGACAGTTCTGTTATACGCCGCAATCATTGATCTTTTAACAGTTCATATTTATCCCCCAATGTGAAAATTGGCGGTCTTTGTAGGCAAGGGTAAAACTGGATAAATAATCTTTACCGTCTAAATCGAGATTAAAGGCAGAAAAGCAGACGTACAGACTACGTTTATCAACGGCGACAGAGCGACTAAAAATTTTACTGAGAGTATTGGCGGTCAGTCCAGTTTGTTGGCTAAGAATGTCTAAGGTGCAGCGAGTGTTTTGTTTTATTTCCCAATTCACTTTAGCACGGTGCAGTTTTTGGTAGCCGATGGAGGTTAATATGACGCCACGTTGGCGAGAGGATTTACCGTTTGACTGTTCCATAAGTTGCCCCATCAACATAGAGGTCAGCAGAATTTTCTATTATGGTAATCAATGGGGATACAAAAAATTACTTTTTTTACAAGATTTAAAGTTTGCGCTAGGAGTCAGGATTTTAACTAGGTGAGATCACCGATGATTCTCCTTGAACAGTTATTATGTCCTTAACCTATGGGAGTCTATCGTTATTTAGCGATTGAATGGGGCGATCGCCGTTATGCTTGATAAATTTCCCAACGATGCCCAATGCTGTGGAGCTAAATAATCCCACTCCCACATCTCCCAAAAAAAGAGCGCACTTCCCATATTTACCAAAACGCCATTACTCCGTTCTATCTCCTAAAAAGCGATCGCTCTCCAGCATCAAAATGATCTAGTCATAATGACTCCACATTCGATAAATTTTGAGCAATTTCTCCGATTCAAAGACTTCATAAACTAGCCGATGCTGTTTATTGATACGACGACTAATTAACCCTTTCATGTCCCCTTTTAATAACTCATAATCTGGTGGGTATTGAAACGGGTCTTCTTCAATTATTTTGATAAGTTCAAGAACCTTGGGTTTCAGTCCACTAGAAGCAATCTTTTTTGCATCTTTTTGAGATTGGGTCATAAAGATTATTTTATACATTACCAATCTAACTGATCTAAGCTTAAGCTCTGTTCAATAGATTCATCACGGGCTGCCTGAATAGTTTGAATCATTCCTTCGATTCCCCTTAGATATTCGTCATCACTGACATAATCTGATTGTTCCAGAATTTTAATTTCGTCTCTAGAGAAGCGATCAAGTAACCATAGAAATTTTTCACTAATGCTATCGTCAATTTGCAAGGTAATTGTTCGCATAAATTAACTCCTAAGTAGGTAGGCGTTAAAAGTTGTCAGATGCCCCCCTTATTCAGGGGGGATTAAAGGGGGGACTAAGGGGGGATCGGCACCCCCCTGATCAAGGGGGGATCAAGGGGGGATTAAAGGCAAAATCCATTTTTAATTTAATTATAACCAGCTACTTAAGCTTTCTGTATAAATCGCTTTCACATTGAAATCTACACTTTGTGCATTCTATCATTATTTTATTTTCCACGTTATCCAACAAGCGATCGCCTTTCCACACCCCTACAAGCGCTCGCTAGGAAAACCGATAATACGTCCATCACTGAGTTCAACATATATCATGCCTTCTTCTTCGCGTTTACTGAGTAATTGTAGGGCTTCGGCAATAACTTCGTCTGGATTGGCATAACACCCTGTATCTAGTTTGGCTTCGATCAGCTTTTGGTGTTCGGGTTTTAAGGTTAATTTCAGGGCTGTTAAGGCTTGGCTTTTTTTCATTATAGGTTTGTCGCTGTGGGATCATCCCAAGTTTGCTCAGGCGAGATGCTCTACTCATTTTTACTGTGGGGGAAGCTCTCTAGCCTGTCCAGATGACAAAAGTGGAACACTCCCATCTCGGTTTTTGTGGTCTTGGGTATGAAGCAAAAGTTTGGGGGTCGGAGTGTGGGCAGATTGTCAGGATATTTTGACAAAGCTTGGGCTTAAGTTGGTAAAGTTGGGGATTTTTCCCAAGTTAAGGATTTTTGCGAGAGGCTGGAGGGGCTGTAAGTTAGGCGGGGTAAGGGTTGGGAGAATTTTATCGACTTTTTCCTTAAGTTGGTAAACTTTGGTTGTGTGAGATGTTGGGAACAACTATCATCGGCTTAAATTACTAAATTCGATTTCTTGTTTTCACTACTTATCCAGTACCAGCAATAATTTAACCCCAGTTCGGGTTAAGCAGCGGGGGGTAAAGCCCATTCCATCTTCAAGGAGGGTTTTTTCGGCTGGTGACAGTAAGCAATCAAACCACAGAGAAGATTAACGCAAAAATTAACAGGGCTGCGGTGGCGGGAATGTT
>NZ_JADBTX010000133.1:0-22186 GCF_020245945.1 Microcystis sp. M015S2 | reverse complement strand
GGGATCGATCTGCTTTTGCTCTCCACTTGGAAGTGTTGCTATCCAAGATCGACAGGAACAGTTTTTTAAGCCTAAAATCGTTGGGTCTTTAGGATTATGACTGACTTCAGCCACTATATTATCAGCGTTCTGAGGTTCTAACCCCGGAATCTCTCTTGCAGTTAAGCGAGTTCCATTCGTTAGAGAAATGACTTGTCTTTTAATGTGCAAGGAAAATTGAGTCTGAGGTTGAGAATAGGAAAGGGAAGACCTATCCTGATAAGCTTCTGGAGAAGCACGATTAAGATCGCGGTAGGCTAATTGATCTGGTGCATCGGCACTGCGAACAAAGACGGTAAGATTGCCCACTCGCTGATTATCCCCTGGTTGGAGTGGCTGAGTTACCCCAGTGGCGATATCTTCGCAGAGGATTTGACCTTGGCTGAGTCGGTAACGCAGGGCAACAGGTGGCGCATTCGGGGCGTAAATAGTACAAGCTTTGGCATCGCCACCAATACTGACGGGTTCGGCTCCCAGATTGACTGTGCGGCTCTCTTTGGGATTGTATTGAATCTCCAGCCAAGCTGTACGAAAAGCGACTTCAACGAAAACGACCATTAAGCCGATAAAAAAGCCTAAAATAACCGCTCCAACCAAACGACCAGAGGCATCACCGGCACTCTGGGAAACCAACAAAAAGGCTAAAGCACCAAAAAATCCCCCCATCGCACCAGCAATAGTCGCTCGTTTTGCTTGTAGGTTAGAGATGAAAAAGCCCATCCCCCTTCCCAAAAGCCCTCCCAAAAGCGTCCATCCAGCGATCCAGCCAGCTTTAGCGAGGATTTCTGACTGGGCAACTAAACTCAACAGTGCTTGAGCAGAACCACCAGAAACGAGGCCTGCTAATAGCCCTCCTGCAAGTAAGATAGTGCCTTGACGAGTGGATAAAAACGGACGATGAAGATAGAAGTTTTGCCCGATTGCTAGGGCAAGAGATAAGCCAATGGCAAGCAAGGCTGTCCATAGACCGACAATAAACACCATATACCAAAACTGCTGGGCGTTAGGCTGCTGTTGTGCTGGTTTTGCTTCAATAGTGAATTCATAAATGGGTCGCTTTGGTTGACCATGAGAAATAGAACCAGAAAATTCTTGACTATTCCCCTCTACTAATACACCGACCGTAAAGGCAGTTGGGTCAGCATCGCCATGATTGGCATAATGATTGACAAAGACCTGATATTTTCCTTTTGGTGCGCCTCCAGCAGGCCAGTAAATGTTTTCTACTGGCTCTTTTGATTGTCGTCCACTTGCGTTCATATCAACGTCAAGTTCGCCTCCTGATTGCGATCGCTTGTGCGAGTAATAAATCTCCTCTCCTGATGGATCGATACAATGTATATCTAAATCGTTGTAGTTATTCCATAACAGAGAAAGCTGAACATCCCCTGTTTTAGCTCCCTCTCTTTGCAGTCGTTTAGTCAGTTCTGGATTAAACACAAGTGCAGGTGTCGAGGCTTCTTGTTGTGTTTGTGGCAGCATTGTCCAAGATAAGAACCATTCACCCAATAACCATCCTATTAGGCAACCAAAAGCCCCTAATAAGCCGAATAAGAGAACCTTTTTCCAACTTGATGATTGTCTCATGATCGCACCTCTCCTTGAACTGAACCAAAGTTAATTTTCGTGCCAACCGCAAGCTTGATGCTGCGCCCAGGATCGATTTGCTTTTGCTGCCCGATAGGTAAAGTAGCTATCCAAAATTGATTGGAACAGTTTTGCAACCCTAAAATGCTCGGATCTTTGGGATTAGCATTCACTTCAGCGACTATTCCATTAGCACTTTGCGCCACCAACCCAGGAATCTCCCCTGCCCGCAACCGAGTCCCGACAGTTAAAGGAATTGTCTTCTGCTGAATCCGCAGCGAAAAGGGGGTTTGAGGTAGGATCGGTGGATTGTAATACTGAGTCGCCCAATTCTGAGAACGAATTGGTGAAAGTTGCCGAGCTTTCAGAATGGCTGCCATTAAGAAGGCATAAGCTAAAATTCCAGCAAAGGCAGTGACGAGATTGCTGATAGCACCAGAAGCGTTCCAAAGGGCGTGCAGTGCTGATGCTGTCAAGTAGCCTATAGCCAAAATTGACCAACGTCTAGACGGTTTCAGGACGCTTAAGCCAATGAAATAACCAAAATAGCCGCTATAAGCCATGTGTCCGGCTACAGAACCAATAATGCGAGGAATGAGTAATTGTATCCCGATTAATTCTCCTGCGCCTTCCCCTGCCTGAGTTGCTACCTGCTGAATCGCTCCAGGCACATACTGTCCCAGGGTTTCTAGGAGGGTAAAGCCAGCAGCAGAGGCAGTTGCTAAGAGAATGCCATCGAGGGGTTCCCAGACACCCACTCGCTCTCGCCAAGGGGTTCTGAGCATTCGTCCTATCCCCAGCGCAAGGAAGACAGGTATGGCTTTGAGGAGTTCTTCTGCCATGCCTGCACCAAAAAAATAGTGGATAAACGAAGAAAGAAATCCTATTTCTGTTCCTTCTGTCGGTATTTCTCCTGGCAGGATTTGACGGAAAACCAAGATAAATAGCGACCAAATAGGACTGAGCAAGAGTAAAACGGTAGTTATTGCCGATCCTATCAGCAACCACCAGGGTTTTTGTTTGCCGCCCAATTGATAGACGAAGTAGTAGCCTGCCCCAATCAGATAGACTGCTAATAGGGCATTGAATAGGTCAGGATTACCGATCGCAGCAAATAGTCCGACGACTAATAAGACGGTAAGGACACCTGGTATCAGGTAAGCTTTTTTAAATAAATCCTGCCTTGTCGCGATGATGGGCAGCACTTGACTTAAATGAAGGGAGTCGCCAGGTTGGATATTTAAAGGACGACCAGGAAGTCCTGGATTGCTAACTTGACATTCAAAGACGAATTCTACACCCTGCTGACCGAGAGAAATGCGATCGCCTAATTGTAATGTCCGACAGCCTTGCAATCGCTGGTTATTAATATAAGTGCCATTGGAACTCCCTAAATCACAGATTTGCCAAGAAGGAGGACTTCCTGAAGGCATGACGGGACGAATTTCTAGATGGCGACTAGAGACTCCTGGATAGTTGGTGGAGTTGAGAACAATTTGACAGTTTGGCTCTCGTCCAATGACAATAGACTGATGGGTTAATAAGGGATGATGAGTAGGTGTAGTGTGGGCGGCTGCTTTAGGGTAAATTTGTCTTAAATAAGCGTTGTACTGAGGTTGTTGTGTCATTGGATTTGCCTATTTTCATTGAGGTAAGTGAGGTATTTCTTTATAAATAAAAAATTGGTAATGGCTGCAAAGGACAAGTTAATTTAAGGACAGAAATTTACTTTCGGTACTGCCCACAAAAAACCTTGAGTAGAGCTTGACAAAGTTTAGGATCGTAGTAAACTGAATGACTGTACTGGGTAAAGATTTCTTTGATTTTTTTCGTGGTAAGTTGTTCATATTTTTTAACACTCAATTGAAGATTAGTGAAATAGTGAAATAGAAGATCATTCTGTATAATTTTTATAATCTTTAAACTTATAGTCATTGACTCCTGGGAAAACCAAAAACTTAATGGCATTAACCTTATAATTATCACCAGAGCATTCCATTTCATCAGACTTTTCAAATTCAAATGCTGTTCTTGTTACACAAAATGAAAAATCATCAGCTCCCCACTTAATATTGTTTATTTGTCCATGAATGTAGATATCTCCTCGCTCGTTAAAATCTACCAAAACTTTTGTACATTCTCCTTTTTTAATATTCCACCATCCTCTTGATTTCCATCCGTCTCCGTCCCAATACATAATTGCAGCATCAATTATGTCATTAGAAGTTTGATTGCAAAGGTTTAAATAAGTATCTCCAGATATATTAAGATTATTCTCCAGATTATTCTCAACATTTTCTAGAGTATTTTGAAAATTTTGTACTTGATTATAAAGCAAATTTCTCTTATTTGTAATATTCTCAACTTTTTGATTATGTTCAGTTATAAGATTCTCAACTTCTTGATCATGTTCAGTTGTCAGGCTCTTGATTTTTTGATTATGTTCAGTTATCAAATTTTCAGTTTTTTGATTATACTCAATGGTAAGATTGTTCAAATTTTCAGTAAGATTGCCCATTTGTTGATTTTTTTGATAAGCATAAATTCCAAGCAAAAAAGCTGCTAATGCTGAGATGCCAGCCAATATAGAAACAAAATTGGCAGCAAACTTATGGGCTGATTTCTGATTAATATTTTGCTGTTGTCTGGCTGTTGTTATTGCTTCATTTAGCTTGCCTACTTCTTGTTTCCATTGCTGTATTTCTTGCTCGGATTGATCTAATTTTTTTTCATATTCTTCTCTTTGTTTTTGCTCTTTTTCTGCTTGTTGTTGTCGTTCTAAAATTAATTGTTGTTGACTCTGAAAGTCATTTTTAGTTCGTGGTTGGGAAATCACCCCTAATGCTAATCCCCAAGAATCTACAGCCCAGTAAGCAGATTCCTCAGCTATTCCTAGCTCATCTTGTAATCGCTTTGTAAGCTTGGATAAAATAACTGCTTGAGGAATCTGATTCTGGGATTTTAGTAACTCGGTAGCCACGCCTTTTTTAAGAGCATTCACTAAAAGAAAGACTTCCTTGCTATATTGCCCACAAAAGTCCTTTAGTAATCCTTCACAGCGTTGAGGGTTGTCAGAAACATCCTGTCCGTACTGGGTAATAATTTCACAAAGCTTTTGTCGAGGTAACTCGTTCATAGGTCTTTTCCTGCGCTCAGGTTTTCGATGTAACAACTAATTTGAGCTTTAGTTCCACACCAAGAACAGGTATGAAAGCTACCCTGCTCACCTCCACAAGACACTTTATTACAGCGAGAGAATAAAGAACTCCCGCATTTAACAAAGCTCTTTTGTTCGTAGTAAGGACAACCTGGATAAGTATCATCTACCACGATATTAGGAGTAGTCATGGGGTTTCTCTCATTTTCAGTCTCTAGCATTAGGCCTTAAGAATAAATAAACTTTACAGATAAAACTCTTTCTACCCTTTTGAGAAAAGGTGAAACATGATTAAGTGTAAAACTTATTTATGCTTACTACGGTGGAATAGGTGTTGGTACTTGGGATGGTGTTGTTTCTGGTGGGGGAGAGGAGGTATTGGAAGGACTATTGAGAGGTTGAGATTGACCTTTCTCTCCGCTCTTTGGCTCTTTCAGTTCATTCAACATCTTCTCAACCTTATTAAGACGAAAAAAAAGGTAACTACTGAAAGCATTACTAATTAAAAAAGTACCCATTATTAAACTAAAGCCCCATATAAAACCCCAATAAACGGCTTTTTGAATTGTGTATTGTTGTTGTTTGAGATCATTTACCTTACTCTCAAATACCGAGATATTCTCTTGTTGTCTCATGTTGGACTCCTCAACTAATATAACTTTCCTATCTAAATCTTCTACACGGTCTGTTAGATAATCCCGATCATCGGTTTCAAGTCTTTTAATCATGCCTAGAGTGATGTCATCTCCGCTGCCTTTTTCTGAAGTCTCTTGAAGAAATCCTTCTAATTTTTGTCGGACTTCTTCAGTCAGATTTGACTTGAACATCTGTTGATAATCCCGACCAATTTTGAAGAATCCTTCGTCAGTAGAAAAAGAATTGGAGTAGCCATCAGTAGAAACCAGAATTAAAGCAGGCATTTGTTTGGGCGTACCTTTCGGATACTGTTCTAGGTGAATCTGAAATTCATTCCATGCCTTATTCATACAGAGTGAAGTTGTCTCATTGGCAATTAGGTTGGGATCCCGCTCCAAAGGTCGAGTCGTATTTCCCTTAGAATCCACCTCAAGAATGTCACCATCCCCTAGCTGAATATAGACAATGAAAAACTCGGTCACTAAAACTGCCAAGAGTGTAGCCCCGTAAGCCAGAAAAATATTATTTTCAACGGCTTGCCAAGCAGCTTCTCCATCTTTCTGAACAAGAATCTTTTTCTCTTCATCAGTAAAGTTGGGTTTATTAGTTAATTTTTCTTCATCATTTTCTGATAAACCCAAATCTTTGTTGACAGCTTTTCTCCACTCATTGACAAGTCTCTGTGGCAGAAGCCTTTCGGCTGCATCTTTGAGTGCCGAGAAATTAACATCACTGGGTTGACTGCTCAAGAAAAATTCTTGAATTACTTTAATTGCCGTTTCAACAGCAAAACGAGAGCCTCTATCGCTGCGAAAACTTTTGGCACTGCCATGGCCATCTGATACAGCCAAAATCAATGGCAGACCGATGCCTGATTCTGGAAACCGGCGAATGGCATCCTGATTGGGCAATCCAGAACGCACATGAGAGGCTCCTTTGACAGATTCACCAATGCACCGCCATTTTAGTTGGGGTATATTTTCTTTCATGAGTCCTCCATTTCACCAGACATCAGATGCACTATCGATAACATTTTGAGGCACTGGAATTGGGACATTTCCGCCTCCCAAATTAGAGTTTTTGGCTTGACTGCTAGGCGAAGAGGCAGCTTTTAAAACAACAGTAGAAACCCATTTAATCTGTTTGACTAGATTTTCGGGACTATTAGATTGAAGAGGCCTTAGTTCTGAGTGTCCAATAAACTTCTGCAATGGTTCATGATCTGCATCTCCACCAACTGCGATTGCAATTCGTACAGCCTTCTTGCCCCAAGGCTGTTCCATCAAGTGTCTCAGTCCACTGCTAAAGTCGTCAGTCGGCTGACCGTCAGAAATCAGCACTAAAACAGGGGGAAGCGCCCGGTCAGTCATGGGCGGTATTTTAAGTTGGTCTGCAACCATAGAGAGGGCTTTACCCATATCTGTGACACCATCAGCGGTCAAATCTGTCCACTTAAAATTTTCAACTGGTGTAGGTTGAGCTATGTGCCACTGCGCTCCACTAGAAAATTTAAGGGCGCGAACTAATACTTGTGCATTGGGATTCTCATTTGCTTCTTTTTGCATTAAGGGAATTGCTTCACGAATGGCTGTATTGAGAACCTGGATTTTGCCGTTTACAGACATAGAACCAGAACAATCACAAATCCAGATAAAATGTAAGGGGCGGCTTGACAACCCTTCACCTGGTAGTGGCATATTCAATATCTCCTTGATTCAGTAAAAAAAGTGGATTGCTAAACAGGGAATAACATTTCAAAGACGAATCTCACCTTCTGCTTTGCCGAAGTTGATCTTTGTTCCTACAGCCATAGTTGCACTGCGTCCTGGTTCGACATCCTTAACTTGATTATCAGCCGTAGTACAGAGCCATTTTTCTTGCATAAGATTTTTAATTCCCCAAATATTAGGATCATTGGGATGTCGAGTGACTTCAGCGACTGGTTGAGAAAAGTCAAACAATTTTACATTAATATGATGGGGAAATAGCTTGGTATCGTGATTCAACATAATGATATTTTTGTCAATGCGAATTCGAGGGGGCAAGCGAATTTCTTTCTGACATGACCAACAAGGGTTAGGTTTACCACCTGATGCTTTTATTACATCAGGATCGTAGAAGTTCTCAGCACCACAGTGAGGACAGTAGATGATAGAATCGCGCAAGTTTACCATTGCTCCCCGCCACTCTGACTCCCTGACGCGGCCATTTTCTGGGTCTTGAATACCTTTAGTAAATGCCTTGGTAAACAGTTCGCGGAGAAATTGTGGATAAATAGGCCAGAAGGCAAGGGCATTATCATGGTAGCCACGTACTGGTACATTGGAATTGTCTTTGGGGTCAAAAATGAACACCGCCTCAGTACCATAAAGCTTATTCATCGCTGGAGCGTCCAGACATTTAATTTCGGTTTCTTTCTTTCCTTCCAAGGGGTGATGGATCATTAACATATAGAACAGTAAAACTGCCAAAGAGTACAAATCCGTTTGCGTACTCGGTCTCGCTTGTTCAGTAATGATTTCTGGTGCTATAAAGCGTGGTGTTCCCATAACACCACCTTCTTGATCCCCATTGATGGTGACGTTATCGTTATCACAGATTAAAACATCCCCAGTGTTGGGATTAAAGAAAACATTACCGAAAGAGATATCGCGGTAACATAACCCTTTGGTATGAAGTTGAAAAAAGCCATCGGCCAGTTCAAATCCTGCGGTTGTTAAAGCTCTGAAGGTGGGTTCTGGTTTAATGCGCCGTTTCATTAGATCGACAAAGCCTTTATATTGAAGTTCTCGCAATGGCATGACATAGCCAAACCCTTCTATGCCAGGCTCTGATACAATATCTATAGGCCACAGAAAGCGATCACTCGGTGCGCCAGAATGGATCGCCGCCTCAAGCCGTTCGTACTGGCGAGGATCTGCCTGAATGGAGTGGGAGTAATACCATTTCAGCGCTACAGGCTGACCGGCTAAATTAGCTCGATAGACTTCTCCTTGACCGCCACCGCCAAGTAATTGCTCTACCGTGCAAGGGGTTTTAGAAGATTCTGTATGGACTGTCTGTCCAGATTTGAGTAGGTCACTCACCTTGTTCCTCCTTTTTAGGGTAACTTAAGCAAATGGAATGTTTTTGAAGATGATTCTTCTTTCTTATAGCTCAAGTAAATATAATTAATTCACTCCTATTACATTTTTTTAATAAAAATTTGGTTCTTCGGTTTGTGTTATGCAATGGACGGGGATTATAAGGGATGGAACCCTTATATATAGCGTTTCCTGTTCGCAAGAGGTACATTATCGATGTTGAAAAGCTTAATTAGCAAAGGTTTAACTGTACCACACAGGCGTGAGAACTGCTATAGAAAGACAGCAATTTTTGTCAATTGTTTTCGATCTAGAACGAACTAATCAATTAAGTCTCTTGCCAGATAAGGATTTAGTCGATTTATGCCCCCCTATCGAACCATACCAAGTAACGAAGAACCATTTCTTGGGTAATTATTGCCTAACCCACCCGCTCAATAATCTTAATTTTTAATCCGATGAGGGGGGATTTTCTGCGCTTTGCGATCGAGTTTCTGGGGCAGTATCTTCTCCGATAGTTTCTTCTGAGGGCAAATTTTCCTCGGTAACTTCAATAATCACCGTTTCGCTAACAGCAATAGTTTCGACTTCAACATTGGCAACAGGTTCAGTCGGGGGAATTTCTGGGGGAATTTCGGCAGGGTTGATCTCTTCCGTTGCCAAATCAAAATCATCGAAATCATCGAAATCATCGAAAGTTTCCCCATCATCAATAATTTCTGCGGCTTTTTCCCCAATTTCTGTCACTGATTCTGTAATAGTTTCCCCGATAGCCGCGGCTTTTTCTATAACGGGGTCCACCGTTTCTTGAGCTTTTTCCGCAATTTCTGTCACTGATTCTGTAATAGTTTCCCCGATAGCCGCGGCTTTTTCTATAACGGGGTCCACCGTTTCTTTAACCGTTTCTTTAACTTTTGCCGCTACTTTCTCAGCTTTAGCTTTAGTTTTAGGGGATTGGGAGGGAGTAACTTTGCCGAGACGATTGCCTAACCAACCGACAATAGTAAATAATTTAACCGGTTTGTCGGGATAAAAAAGTGCTTGTCTGAGTTTGAGAGTTTGCCAAGCGAAAGCAATAAATAAAATGGCCGCGGCAACTTGTCCCAGGAGGATAGCGCCTGTAATCCTCCCCGCGCACAACCAGAGAACAAGGGCATAGAATAATCCTACCGCACTCCAGAGAAAATCATCTTGACGGTGGCGATCGGGGGCGATAAAAGCGGTGGTGAGGAGGTACAGACTACTCAATCCCACAACGACCGCTAGGATATAGGGCAACATTTGTGATTCTCCTTTGACATTTCCTTTTTTATTGTGCGTTATTTGGGGTCGATCGAGTCTATTTTTTGATTAATTTTCAAAATTATCGAGTCAAATTGTCTTCACCGGTGTTTATGAATAGCCAGCGTCAATATTAGAAAATTCTTGGTTTATCCTCTTATGCTGGTGCTGATCAGATTAAACAAGCTTTCGGATCAAACGATTAAGTTTTGATATTTAACAAGCAAAGAGGAATTAGGAACCCTTGATCAACCCACAGACAAACTGTTATCTTTAGTAATTAGTGCCGATGAGAAATATTTAATTAGTGGTATTGCTGACAAAACTGTAAAAATTTGGGAAAATGGGCAATAGTAACAACTCAAGATAACTGCTATAATTAGAAACTTATGCCGACAATATTTTATTGGGGAGAAGATGAATTTGCTATTAACCAAGCGGTGAAAAATCTGCAAGTAAAACTTCTCGATCCCAATTGGATACAGTTCAATTATGATAAAATCAACGGCGATCGCAATGAAGCAATTATCGAAGCCCTTAATCAAGCGATGACTCCAGTTTTCGGCATGGGAAATCGTTTAGTTTGGTTAGCTGATACGGTTATTTGTCAACAATGTTCCGAGGATATTTTCCAGGAATTACAGCGCACTTTGCCCAATTTACCCGAAAATTCCTATCTGTTATTAACCAGTGCCAAAAAACCCGACTCCCGCTTAAAATCGAGTAAGTTTATCCAAAATCAGGCGGAGGTTAAAGAATTTGAACTAATTCCGCCTTGGAAAGTCGAGGAAATTGCCCAAAGAGTTAGGGAAATTGCCAAAGAAGTGGGAGTAAAATTAACTCCCGATGCGATCGAACTCTTAGCAGAAGCGGTGGGAAATAACAGCCGCTTGCTGTGGATGGAGTTAGAAAAACTGCGTTTATTTAAAAATAATTCGGCGGGAACTATTGACAAAAATGACATTTTAAGCTTAGTCAATGCCAGCAATCAAAGCAGCTTACAGTTAGCCAGTGCTATTTTAAAACGAGAGACAGGCAAGGCCCTAGAATTAGTCAATGAATTATTAAATCGCAACGAGAACCCCCTGGGTATCACCGCCACCCTAGTGGGTCAATTTCGCACTTGGGCAATAGTGAAATTAAAAATTGAAGAAGGAGAAAAAGACGACAAAAATATCGCCGCCGCCGCCGAAATTGCCAATCCCAAGCGACTGTATTTCATTCGCAAAGAGATACAATCTTTTTCTTCTAAACAACTTCTGGCCACCTTGCCCATACTTCTCGAATTAGAATATCGTCTCAAGCGGGGTGCAGAACCTTTGGCAACTTTGCAAACCAAAATTATTGAACTTTGTTGTTTATTGGTGACTTAATACTCTTCCTTACCTTTCAGAAATCCTCTAGAATAAGATTCTATAGACTTCTAAACAGCCACAATGACCGATGATGCCATCCCTAGTCTAAACTTAGCGATCTCTACTTTAGCCACGAGTAATAATTTCGCCCGTTGGGTGACGAAAGCACCCCTACCCGGGGGATATGTGCATCATGACTGTGAATGGACCGAGAGTCTAACCACGGAATGGATGGCATGGCAGGAAATGTTCTGTCTGCAAAAAATGCCGACCTTGCCGATGTTAGAGCAATTAGAAGCAAATTCTCGACCTAAACTGATTCTTTCGGGAGAAGGCGGCAGTTATAGCGGTCAATTAATGCAGAAACTAGGTATTAGTCTCTGGGAATGGTTATTTCAAGCATCAATTAGTCAAAGTTTCGCCCAAAGTCAGGGAATCGCCCTCGGCAAAAATCAGCCCCTGCGAATTCGCTTGGAATGTCGCAACCCCTATTTAATTTTGCTGCCCTGGGAAATTATGCAGCAAGCGGGTAAACAGGCCATATCTCTGCATCCGAATATACTCTTTAGCCGCACCACCAGCGATGTGGACCCACTGCCACCGATAAAAACGAGTAATAGTCTCAATATTCTCTTAGTTATCGGCGAAAAACAGATTAAAACCGCCGCTAGTTCCCTCAACCTCAGCGCCATTAATACGGGTGGAGAAACTAATCCCGACCAGGCACTGGAATCCGAGGCCGCCAATCTTATCCGGGCCATCTCTCCTGGGGGCAGTGGTTCCCTCCCTCAGAATTGGGGAGTGAAAATCAAAGTCGATACCCTAATTCGACCAGGGGCCGAAGAACTGACCAGGGCCTTGGATACGGGTAAATATCAAGCTTTTTTCTACGCCGGCCACGGAATCGCCGCCCCCAATGGCGGTTCCCTATTTCTGCGGCCGGGGGAACAGCTAAACGGGACGGAGTTAGCCCAAGCTTTGGTGAGAAATCAGGTCATTTTAACGGTTTTTAATGCCTGTTGGGGTGCTTATCCCGCTAAATCGGGTCAGGAGATGATCCCCCGCAGCAGTCTGGCGGAAGTCTTGATTCACCACGGCGTTCCCGCAGTTTTGGCCATGCGAGATGCGATCGCAGATCGCGAGGCCTTGAGTTTTATCGAAGTTTTTACCCGCAGCCTCCTCGGGTTCAAAGACAAAGAAGCGCAGATGTCCAAGTTGTTTCCCGCTCCAAGAGTCCCTATCGATCAGGCCGTTCGTATCGCCAGGCAGCAGTTATTAACCCTCTACAAGTACAATCAGCCCGCTTGGACTTTGCCGATTCTCTATATGCACCCGGACTTCGACGGGCAATTGCTGCAAACCTTTGATGAGACTCAATCACCGACGGTTATGCCCCATATCTCCGGAACCATGCCCGCCGCTTTCTTATACTATCTCGATCGTCCCGAAAGAAAATTGTCAATCCGTGGTGGTGGCATGAATATAGGACGGGACAGGGAAAATGATCTACAGATTACTGAAAAATGGGTTAGTAAAAACCATTGTCGGATAATTTGCCGTAAAAATGCCGATCATCCCGACTATCAATACTTTCTCGAAGATTTCTCCCGTTTTGGTACTTTTATCTACCAAGATGGCCACTGGAAGCAGGTACATAACCAAGAAGTTCCCCTAGAGTCTGGTTTACAGATTCGCTTCGGCAGTTACCAAGGCCAAATCCTCGCATTTGTGGTGGAATAATTAGGGTTTGTCGCAAAAGTTTGTCGTCGGGAGTGGGAATTATGAATTATGAATTATGAATTAGACCTCGACCTAATATAATCTCAAGACTAAAAGTCTTTCTAGTTAAGGAATCTACCCGAATAAAAATTATTTTAATTGCTTCATATTTTTTCAGTAAAATTGAATTAGCAACGATAGATATACATTACAGCCATCGAACTGTTTAGTTAGTACATAGACCAAAAGCAAGCTGTGACTGGGTTATAATTTTTGGAGATGTCTATTGGGGAAGTGGGGTGCGGGGAGATGGGAGAATAAATAAAATAGTCTCCTGTCTCCTGTCTCCTGTCTCCTAACCCGACCAACAAACTTTTTCAGCCAACCCTATCTAACTTTTTGCTTCCTCTTTAAGGGAATAAATTGGTTTAAACCAACCTTTGCGCCAGAAGTAGAAAATTAAGCCCCCCGCTACGGCTAACATGACTAACCAGACAAGGAAATAACTCCATTCTCCTTTTAATTCTGGCATATTCTCGAAGTTCATGCCATAGACACCAACGATGAAAGTTAAGGGAATAAAAATAGTCGAAATTACGGTTAAAAACTTCATAATTTCGTTTAATTTATTGCCCATAGTGGACATATAAACATCCATCAAACTCGCCGCTAATTCTCGATAAGCTTCGATAATTTCCAGAATTTGAATGACGTGGTCGTAGGAATCCCGAAAATAAATTTGTACCTCATCGCTGACTATACCATGATGGTCACGCATGAGTAAATGTAGGACATTTCGCATCGGCCAAATTAAGCGACGCAGTGCCAATAATTCCCGACGGACATCATAGATTTCCTGCATGGTATCTCGATCAGGATTACTAATGATCATATCTTCCAACGCCTCAATCCGATCTTCGTAGTGTTCTACCACGGGAAAATAACCATCGATAATCGTGTCTAATAATAAATAGGTTAAATAATCCGCCCCCGATTTCCGTACTCGTCCCTGGGAAGTGCGAATTCGATCTCTGACTATCTCAAAACAGTCCTGTAATTCCTCCTCTTGAAAACTTAAAAGATAGCGTTTTCCTAGTACAAAACTCACCTGTTCTGTATCAAAACCGCTTTCATCTTCTTTCAGTCGCACCATCTGAGAAATCACTAACAATTGATTGTTATAGTCCTCTAACTTGGGACGCTGCGGCACATTAACCACATCTTCTAATAACAAAGGATGCAGATTAAAAATTTCTCCCACCTGTTTTAAAACCGTCTCACTCCCTAACCCTTGAATATCCATCCAAGACACGGTATTTGTGCCAATATAGGGGGCGCAAGCATTGGGGGTAATATCCACCTTGCGAACGGCGTTATCTTCATCGTAGTCAATTAAAATAATCCGCGAGGGTTTGGCATCCGGTTCGATAATTAATGTCCCTGGTTCACTACCCGGTTCATCATAAAAATAATCGAAGTAGTCTTCTTCCTCGTCTCCATCGGTATCGGGACGATTGTTGACGAATATATCGGGTTGTAGTTGGGTCATAAGCTTACAACAATCTGGCTAATTTGGGCAATAAGAAAACAGAAAAGTTAAAAAATTTAATTTGCCTAAAGTTACTATCTATCGCCATGAGATTACATTGACATACTCCCACCGTCAAGCTACGCTGTGACGGGGGATTCTTTCCATATCACTATCGGAAATTCCTTGTTCAACGAGACAGCTTAGATTCTCAATGTCTCCACTGAAACCCCAGAGGCCAGACTCTCCCAAGGCGTTTGGGTCGGTTTCTGTTTGCCCAACAGTACCGTTGAGATGATTTCCCAAATATTGCAACCCTTTTTTAAGAATATTTATTGCTGCATTATGATCCCTATCTAAGATTGTTTTACAGTTAGGACATTGATGAGTTCTAGTGCTTAATGTTTTTTGAACTCTCGTCCCACAAACTGAACAATCTTGGCTAGTAAAATGGGGAGGAACAGCAACACAAACAATCCGATAAATCTTGGCAAAATAATTCAACCATTCAGTGAATTGATACCAAGAAGCATCAGAAATCGACTTGGCCAGCTTACGGTTTTTGACTAAGTTTCTTACCTTTAAAGCTTCATAAACTACCAGATCATTAGACTGGACTAACGCCAAAGCGTCTTTAATTGCTTTGTCTTTACGTTGTCTTGATACTTTAAGATGAAGCCTAGCCACTTTTATCCGTTGCTTGTGATAATTGTTAGACTGTTTTTTCCCTTTACGAAACTTTTTGGATAACCGTCGTTGTGCTTTTTTAAGTCGTTTTTCTGACTTGCTTAAATAACGTGGATTCTCTACAGTATTGCCTTGGGCATCGGTATAAAATTCCTTTAACCCTAAGTCAATTCCTGTTATTTGTCCCGTTGGTTCATGGTATTCTTGCCGTTCTACGTCAATCAAAAACTGGCAATAATAACCATCGGCACGTCTCACAACTCTTACCCGTTTAATCTGTTGTTCTGAATAATAAACTAAGGTTTTCTGACTACACCATAAATCAAATTCTCCTGCTTTAAAACCATCAGTGAACTTGATTTTACGTCTATCATCAGATAGTTTGTAACCCGTTAGTTTATACTCAACCGAACGGCTATGCTTTTTAAACCGAGGAAAACCCTTTTTCCCCGGTATCTTAGCATGACAATTCTGGTAAAACCTATTAATTGATTGCCAGGCTCTATCAGCAGCCGATTGACGAGCTTGAGAGTTTAATTTATTAACCCATGGTGTCTCTTTATTGTTAGCTAGTACCGCACAAAGCTTTTGAAGATCATTCCGGGTTGTTCCCTTATTGTCCATCCAATAACGAACACAAGAGTTACGCACAAACTGAGAAGTTCTAATAGCTTCATCAAGTCTTTGGTATTGTTCTGGTGTCCCGTTTTTTAACTTGGCTTCTACTACTAGCATCGATTAATCCTCGACCCTGGATCAATTAAGTATAACACAGTTTACCTACAAATAGTAGAATTAAAATCGTGCTTCGCAGTCAATATCCTGGTCGGATTTCATCCCCCGCAAAGGTTGATGTCTTGTCGAAAAATTTAGCGGGGGCATTCATCCGACATTTTAGGTAAACTGAAGATTGTTTACTGATTTATTCCCTCCTGATAATTGTCAACGATGAGATTAATCGGGAGAATTAGCAATATTGACGGCCAAAATTTATGGAATCCGCCTCTTTTATTCCCCGTCTAGTTATCCCCGTCGGTGATCCCGCCGGGATCGGTCCTGAAGTGGTGTTAAAAGCGATCACCGATTCCCCAATCTCGTCTATTTGTCAGATTACTCTAATCGGCACCAGAACGCTTCTCGAAAAAGCCTATCACGATCCCCATCTTCTCGATCGCTTTTCTCTGATCGATTTGCCCTACAATCAAGAAAAAATCGTTTGCGGGCGTGGGGATGCCCACAGTGGTGAAATTAGCTTTCTTTACCTGCAAGAAGCCATAAAACGCACCCTCAAGGGCGAATTTGATGGTATTGTCACCGGTCCGATCGCTAAATCCTGTTGGCAGTTGGCCGGTTATGATTTCCCCGGTCAAACGGAGGTTTTAGCTACCATGGCGGGAATTAACCGTTATGGGATGCTATTCGTCGCTAAATCCCCTCACACTGGCTATAACTTACGCACTCTCCTCGCCACTACCCACATCCCCCTGCGAGAAGTTCCCGATACTCTTAACCCCGATCTGATGACCCGAAAACTAGACCTATTGATCGAGTCTTTAAAGCTAGATTTCGGCATCGATCGCCCAAAAATCGCCATATCCGGCCTTAATCCCCACAGTGGCGAAGCGGGAAAACTGGGAAGGGAAGAAAAGGACTGGTTACAGCCTTGGTTGGAGTCAATGGGGCAGCAATACCCGCAAACCCAATTAATCGGCCTTGTCCCCCCCGATACGCTTTGGGTGGAACCGGGACGCGCTTGGTTTAGCGGTCAAGGGCAACCCGCCGACGCATATCTGGCATTATACCACGATCAGGGCTTAATTCCCGTGAAATTAATGGCTTTTGACTGTGCTGTTAACACTACCATCGGTTTACCTTTTGTTCGCACCTCTCCAGACCACGGGACGGCTTTTGATATCGCCGGTCTTGGCATCGCTAGACCCCAGAGTATGCAAGCGGCGATCCAATTAGCGATCGAATTATGTCAGCAGCGAGACAACCGGAGAACTAAACTAGAGATATAGCCCTCGATAGGAGACAAATGGGATATGGGTATCGCTTCAGTTAACCCTGCCACTGGCGAAATTCTCAAGACTTTTACCCCTCTAACCTCGGAGGAATTGGCGGCGAAATTGGCCCTAGCTGAGACAACTTTTCAGCAGTATCGCCGCACCGCCATCAGTCAACGGGGACAGTGGTTACGGCAAGCGGCGGACATTTTGGAACGGGATCAAGTAGCATTGGCTAAAACCATGACTTTAGAAATGGGGAAACCGATCAAGTCAGCGATCGCAGAAGTCCTCAAATGTGCCTTGGTTTGTCGTTTTTATGCCGATAATGCCGCCGGTTATCTGGAAGATGTGCTGATTGCCACCGATGCTAGTCGCAGTTTTGTCCGTTATCAACCGTTAGGGGTAATTTTAGCGGTTATGCCCTGGAATTTCCCTTTATGGCAAGTATTTCGCTTTGCTGCTCCCGCTTTAATGGCGGGAAATGTCGGCCTACTCAAACACGCTTCTAATGTTCCCCAATCAGCTTTAGCGGTGGAAAGAATTTTATTAGAAGCTGGTTTTCCCGAAGGCACTTTTCAAACTCTTTTGATCGGGGCCGATCGCGTTAGTGATTTAATTAACGATGAACGGGTAAAAGCCGCCACTTTAACCGGTAGTGAACCGGCGGGGATGAGTTTAGCAGCCGCCGCAGGAAAACAGATCAAAAAGGTGGTTTTGGAGTTGGGAGGTAGTGATCCTTTTATCGTTTTAGATAGTGCCGATATCGAGGCAGCGGCGGCTACGGCAGTGACGGCAAGATTGTTAAATAATGGTCAGACTTGTATCGCTGCCAAACGGTTTATTGTTATGGAAACTGTCGCCGATCAATTTGAACAGTTATTGGTGGCTAAATTCCAAGCTTTAAAAGTTGGTGATCCCCTCGATGAAACTGTTGATATTGGTCCTTTGGCCACGCTATCGATCGTCTCGGAAATTGCCGCTCAAGTGGAAAAAACCGTCGCTATGGGTGGTAAAGTCCTTGTGGGGGGTAAACGTTTAGAGGGGAAAGGTAACTTCTATCTACCGACGATTTTAACCGATATTCCTGCTGGTTCTCCGGGGGAAAAAGAGGAATTTTTTGGACCGGTGGCTTTACTATTTCGAGTCAAAAATATCGAGGAAGCGATCGCTTTAGCTAATGATAGTCCCTTTGGTTTGGGTTCTAGTGCTTGGACAAATAACCCCGCAGAAATTGAGCGTTTAATTACCGAAATTGAGGCCGGTTGTGTGTTTATTAACGGTATGGTTAAATCCGATCCTCGCTTACCCTTTGGGGGGATTAAACGTTCCGGTTTTGGACGGGAATTAAGTGTCGAAGGTATTCGCGAATTTGTCAACGTTAAAACTATTTGGATTAAGTAAGTAAATTCAGTTATCAGTAGGGTGGGTTAGCAACGCGTAACCCACCACCATAACCAATTAAAAATATGCCGCGCATTTTTGATAATATTGAGTCCCATTTATTGCCAATTTTACAGGAAAGTTTATTAGCATCCCAACGCGCTGATTTTTGTGTGGGTTATTTTAATTTGCGCGGTTGGCAGTCCATTGATACCTATATTGATCACTTTCTCGGTGGTGATTTGTCCTGTTGTCGTCTGCTGATTGGTATGCAGCAAGCACCCCAGGAATTACTACAGCAATCCCTGTCTTTATTGAAGCGCTCAAATGATATAGATAAGGCTACTTGCGCTCGTTTAAGAAAACAAATTGTTCAGGATTTTTGCCAACAATTAACTTGGGGGAATCCTAGCAATCGAGATCAGGCAGCTTTGCAACGGTTGGGAAAACAAATTCAATCGGGTAAGTTAGTAATTCGCTTATTTTTGGGCTATAATCTCCATGCTAAATTATACCTTATTCATCGACAGGATGTCAATAACCCAACGGTGGGATTTTTGGGTAGCAGTAATCTAACTTTTGCGGGATTACAACAGCAGGGAGAATTAAATATTGATGTCCTTGACCACGATGCTTGTGCCAAATTACAAAAGTGGTTTAATGATCGTTGGTTGGATGCTTGGTGTTGGGATATATCCTCGGATATTGTCAATGTGATTAACCAAAGTTGGGCCCGGGAAAGTCTGATTCTTCCCTATCATATCTATTTAAAAATAGCTTACCATCTTTCCTTTGAAGCGAGAGCCGGTTTAGCGGAATACAAAATTCCCCGACAGTTTGACCAAGACTTGCTAGATTTTCAGAAATCGGCCATTAAAATTGCCGCTCGTTATGTGCAAAAACGCGGTGGGGTACTAATTGGCGACGTGGTGGGGTTAGGAAAAACGCGCATCGCTTCCATTCTAGCATATATTTTGCAGGAAGACTACGATTTAGAAATCTTAATTATTTGTCCGAAAAATCTCCTAACCATGTGGGAGGATTACAGCTATAAATACAAATTAAGAGCGAAAATTATCCCCTTAAGTCAGGTTATGCAGGAATTACCCAATCTGCGGCGCTATCGGGTAGTAATTATCGATGAAAGTCATAACCTACGCAATCGGGAGGGTAAACGTTATCGGGTGATACAGGAGTACATTAACACCAACGAAAGTCGCTGTATTCTCTTGACTGCGACTCCCTACAATAAAAACTATCGTGACCTGTCCAATCAACTGCGTTTATTCATTCAAGAGGATACTAATCTCGGAATTCGTCCCGAAAGACTACTAGAATCTCTGGGAGGAGAAATCGAATTTAATCGCAGATACCAATCTTCGGTTAGGTCCCTAGCAGCCTTTGAAAAAAGTGACTCTCCCGACGACTGGAGAGACTTAATGCGTCTCTATATGATTAGACGGACTCGCGGTTTTATCAAAAATAATTATGCTACAGAAGACGAACAGGGTCGTCGGTATCTAAAATTTGCTGATGGGTCGAGGGTTTATCTTCCCCAACGACAACTAAAGACAATTAAGTTTGACCTACAAGACTCGGTTTATGCGCGTTTATATTCGGAAGCAGTGGTGATAACTCTCAACGGATTGAAGTTACCCCGTTACGGATTGGGAAATTATCTAATTAAAGGATGCCAAGGGACAGGAGAGGAAGAAACCATCTTAAAAAGTCTATCCCGTGCGGGTAAAAGATTAATGGGTTTTTGTCGGACGAATTTATTTAAACGTTTGGAGAGTGGAGGGTATGCTTTTCTGCAATCCCTTGACCGTCATATTCTCCGTAACTATATTTTCCTTCATGCCATGGCCAATAATTTACCCCTTCCCATCGGGAGTCAGGATCCAGCTTTGTTAGACACTCGTTATCTGGATGAGGATTTAGTCACTCAGGGAGAAGATGAAAGTATAGAAACCGAGGACACTGGGGGGATAACCGGGTTAGAAAAAGAGTATCAAAAAAGAGCCGAACAAGTGTATCAAAAGTATAGCGGTGATTATCGCAAGCGCTTTCAGTGGATTAACCCCGAGGTGTTTAAACCCGCATTGAAAAAAGACCTAAAATCCGATGCCTTGGCTTTAATAGCATTATTGCAAACCTGTGGGACCTGGCAGCCGGAGACCGACGAAAAGCTAGAGAAGTTATGGCAGCTGTTAGAGGAGAATCATCCCCAAGAAAAGGTGTTAATTTTTAGCCAATTTGCCGATACAGTCAGTTATTTAGTCACTCAGTTGCAAAATCGGGGAGTGGATAAGATTGCGGGAGTGACGGGAAACTCTGCTAATCCTGCGGAAATTGTCCATCGTTTTAGTCCCCGCAGTAATTCTCAGCAAGTGGGGGAAGAAATACGAGTCTTGGTTGCGACGGATATCTTGAGTGAAGGGTTAAATTTACAGGATTGTGCCATTATCGTTAATTATGACCTACCCTGGGCAATTATTCGCCTGATTCAACGGGCCGGAAGGGTAGATAGAATCGGTCAAAAAGCAAGTCAGATTCTCTGTTATTCCTTTTTACCTGCGGAGGGAGTGGAGAGAATTATTAAACTGCGGACGAGACTATCTCAAAGACTGCGAGAGAATGCGGACGTGGTGGGGACCGATGAGATATTTTTTGAGGAGGAGATGGATAACCAGACTTTATTGGATCTGTATCATGAAAAATCTGAGGTTATCGATGAGGAGGAGGATCAAGAAGTGGATTTAACCTCGGAAGCGTATCAAATTTGGAAAAATGCGATCGAAGTTGACCCTAGTTTAAAACATACCATAGAGACTCTGCCGCCGGTGGTTTATTCTACCCGTTGCCATAGTGGGACAGCAACCCATCCGGAGGGAGTCATGGTGTATCTAAAAACTGCCGGGGGGAATGATGCTTTAGCATGGATTGATAAGCAGGGAAATAGTGTGACTCAATCCCAATTAACTATTTTACGGTCCGCTGCCTGTCATCCCCAAACCCCGGCCATTCCCCCCCATCCCCAACACCATCAGTTAGTACAAAAAGGGACAGAATTAATCGCGGAGGAGGAAAACAATTCCGGATCTAAATTGGGACGATTGACGGGAGCAAAATTTAAGACCTATGAGCGCTTAAAAAGGTATTCTCAAGATAGTAAGGATGATCTATTTGCTCATGAGGATTTATGCAAGGCTCTCGACCAATTGTATCATTATCCCCTTAGACAGTCGGCTCTCGATCGCTTAAATCGTTGTTTAAGAACCGGCATCAGTGACCAACAATTGGCAGACTTACTGGTATCTTTATATCAAGATGACCGTCTCTGTATTGTTCACCCACAAGAATCCACCCAAGAACCTCAGATTATTTGTTCCTTGGGTCTATTTCAACCTTCTTAAGTCCCCCTTATCAAGGGGGATTTAGGAGGATCTAAACCAATTCAAGTCCCCCTTATCAAGGGGGATTTAGGAGGATCTAAACCAATTCAAGTCCCCCTTATCAAGGGGGATTTAGGAGGATCTAAACCAATTCAAGTCCCCCTTATCAAGGGGGATTTAGGGGGATCTAAACCAATTCAAGTCCCCCTTATCAAGGGGGATTTAGGGGGATCTAACCTTATCAAGTCCCCCTTATCAAGGGGGATTTAGGGGGATCTAACCAATTCAAGTCCCCCAATTCAAGGGGGATTTAGGGGGATCTAACCCAAT